>JASHSZ010000090.1 GCA_030040815.1 Streptosporangiaceae bacterium | reverse complement strand
TTCTACCTCACCTATGCCGCGCTGCGACACGCGATCATCATGGCCAGGATCAGGCGGCGGATGATTCACTTCGGCGAGGATGAGGTACCGGCCGATCCTGACGACTACGTGATGCACAGAGCTGGCCTGGAGCGGTTGCTCACAGGCACCTACCGATGGGACTGACGCGAGTGCCGATTCCGCTGGACGAGTACCCGATCCACCAGTCGCCACTGCCAATGGACCGCGTGGTGACCAGCGACCGCAACTTCTACGACCGGTGTTACCTCAACGCGCATGACCGCACGGGCGACGTCTTCCTTGTCACCGGCCTCGGCGTTTATCCGAACCTCGGCGTCATCGACGCGTACGCCACCGTTCGCTGCGGCGACCGCCAGTGGACCGTGCGGTTTTCCGATGCGCTGAGCCAGCGCGGCCTCGAGCAGCGCGTCGGCGGATACGAAGTCGAGGTTGCCGAACCGCTGCAGCGCCTGCACCTGCGCTGCGCGGCGCCGGACGGCGGCGTCGAGTTCGACCTTCGGTGGACGGCGGCGTTTCCGGCCATGCAGGAAGAACCGCACCTGCTCTTGGCCCGCGGCCGGCCCATCCTGGACGCGTCGCGATTTTCCCAGGTCGGCACCTGGAGCGGCCGCCTGCGGGTCGGCGAGCGGGAGTTCGCGGTCGCTGATGACCAGTGGGAGGGCTTCCGGGACCGGTCGTGGGGCATCAGGCCGGTCGGCGAGCCCGAGCCACCCGGCCGGGCTGCCGCGGAGGGCATGCACGGCTTCTGGTGGGTGTACATGCCGCTGCGCTTTGAGTCCTGCGCGGTCATCGTGATCCTCCAGGAAAACCCGGACGGCTTCCGGACCCTGAACGACGCCCGGCGCGTCTTCGCGGACGGCCGCATCGAGCAACTCGGATGGCCACGGGCGGACATCAGCTACCGGCCGGGCAGCAGGCACCCGGAGTCGGCCAGGATTCACCTGACCGACCCGGCGGGCAAGCCGCTGGTCATCGATGTCCAGACGGTTACGTCCGTCCCGCTGCACGTCGGCGCCGGCTACAGCGGCGACCCCGACTGGTCGCACGGGCGGTGGATGGGACAGGGCTGGAGCAACTCCGCCGTCTACGACCTCACCGACCCCGCCGTGGCCGGGCGGATTCCGTTTGGTGTGATCGATCACCTCGTCCGGGCGTCGCTGGACGGCGAACCAGGCTGGGGGATGTTCGAGCACGCCACGATCGGGCGCCACGACCCGACGGGGTTCGCGGACTGGACGTCGGTCAGCAGCTAGGGCTCGTCATGAGACAAGTGCTGCTGACCGGATCGTCCGGAGCGGTCGGTCATCGCGCTCGGTCAGCACTCACCGCAGCGGGCTGGGCGGTTCGGCCATTTGATCTCGCCGATGGTCAGGACCTGCGTGACCCGAACGCGGTGCTGGAAGCCATGGCCGGCTGCGATGCCGTCGTCCACGCCGGGGCGCTGGCTCATGACAGCGCTGGCAGTGCAGCCGACATCGTCGCCACGAACGTTCTGGGCACCTGGCACGTCCTCGTGGCTGCCGAGGCGCACGGGCTGTCGCGCGTGGTGTGCTTCTCGTCGGCTCAGGTGTTCGGCTTCGCCGAGGGCGAGGGAACGCCTGCTTATCTGCCGGTCGACGACGACCACCCGGTGCGGGCTTCGCGCCCGTATGGCATGTCGAAGCGACTCGCTGAGGAGATGTGCCAGGCATGGACCACGCGCACCGGCATCCCGACCGTCGTGCTGCGGCCAGTCATGATCCTGACCGACGACAGCCTTTCGCTTCATTCGGCCGCGACGGCCGAGTTTGGCGCCTTCGTGCACGTCGACGACGTAGCCGCGGCCATTGTTCGTGCACTAGCCGTTGACCTGCACGGACATCACCGGCTGACGCTGTGTGGGCCTGGTTCCTTCGACACCGCGCTCGCCGAGACCGCGCTCGGCTGGCGGGCCACCCGCACCTGGCCGGCTGGCGGCTAGCTCGACACCGGCGGAGCCGACGTCGTTCCCGGACGATTTCGGCTCGCGGTACGCCCACGGCCACCCCTACGCTGCGCAGCATGCCGGATGCGATCTTTGCGGACCCGCGGCTGGCCGGGATCTACGACGGGCTCGATCCGGACCGGGGCGATCTGGACGCGTACGCGGCGATGGCGGCGGAGTTCGGGGCGCGCAGCGTGCTGGACGTGGGGTGCGGCACCGGCACGCTGGCGTGCCTGCTGGCGGGCCGCGGCCTGAACGTCACCGGCCTCGACCCGGCTGCGGCGTCCCTCGCCGTGGCGCAAGCCAAGCCGGGCGCGGGCGCGGTGCGCTGGCTGCACGGCGACGCGACAACGCTGCCGCCGCTGCAGATGGACCTCGCCACCATGACCGGTAACGTTGCGCAGGTGTTCACCACTGACGAGCAGTGGTCAGCGACGCTGCGCGGTGTGTGGGCGGCGCTGCGGCCGGGCGGGCGGCTGGTATTCGAGACTCGCAACCGCGCCCGGCAGGCGTGGCTGGGCTGGACGCGCGAGCAGAGCTTCACCCGCAGGGAGATCGGGGGTGCTGGCGTAGTCCAGTCGTGGCATCAGCTAGCCGACGTGAGCGGAGAGCTGGTCTCGTTCCGCTCTTTCGTTGTCTTCGAGGCCGACGACACGGTGCTCATGTCGGATTCGACGTTGCGGTTCCGCGACCGCGACGAGATAGCCGGATCGCTGGCGGCGCACGGGTATCACCTCGACGAGGTACGCGATGCCCCGGACCGGCCCGGCCTGGAGTTCGTCTTCGTCGCCCGGAGGCAGCTGAACGGGCAAGCGGCTCAACCGTCGCGGTAGATGGCCGGGCGCACGCCAGCGCCCCGAGGCGGACGAGCGCCCGGCTGGTTGTACGTCAGGGCACCGTATAGGCCACGACCTGCGGCTTGCCGCCGCCTTCCAGCTTCTTGGTCGCTTTGTTGTAGCCGGTCACCGGGCCGCCCGCGGAGACGATCACCGTGTTGCCCGCGACTACTAGCGGAGCATTCGTCGTCGTCGGCAGCTGGTGCCGGTAGACGATCGCGCCGGTCGTCCGGTTCAGGGCGATCAGATCGCCGTCGTAGAGCGTGCTGAAGACCAGGTCGTTCGAGACGGTGACCGCGCCGAGCGCCATCACCGGCAGCTTGGTGTCCCACTCCACGGTGCCAGTGGCGAGGTTGAGTGCCTCGATCTCGCCGCCGGGAAGGCCGCTGGACGGCGACGAGGCACCGAGAACCTGCGTGAGCTTCGTATAGGTGACAGGCTCGTCGATGGTGGACACGTACACGGTGTCGTCGGCGACTGCCGGGTTGCTGAGGACCCCGCCGATGTCCCCTGGCTCGATCGTCACGGGCGCCGTGAGGCGCAGCCTGTGCTCCAGCGCGAGCAGCCCATCGTTGTCGTGGCCGTTGTGCACGCCGACTGGCGTCTTCCAGACCAGCCCCCAGGTCTGCGCGTTGATGGCGTACACGTAGCCCATCTTGCCGGCGGAGATGACCACGGAGGTTCCGTTGATGCTCGCCGCGATCGGCGAGGTCTGCAGGTCGTGGTCCATGAAGTCATTGGGCACGGCCTGGTAGTACCAGCGCAGCTTGCCGGTCGCAGCGTCGAGGTTCACCGCGCTGTCGGTGTAGAGCAGGCGCGCGGGGTGTGCGATGGCGGTCGCGGGCGACTCGTACGGGTTGCCGATGCCGAAGGTCACCGATCCGTCGGTGCCGACCAGCGGCGGTTCCCAGGCGCCGCCGGCGCCCACCTGGTCCGCCTGTACCGCGGCATCGGACCCGACGATCGTGCTGAACTTCCAGATCACCTTGCCGTTCGCCGCGTTCAGGGCGAGCAGCACGCCGCCGCCGGGCCCGTCGCCGTAGGCACTCGCCAGGTAGACCCGCCCGGCTACTACCTGGGGCTGGATCTCGAATGCGCCCTGGCCCTCGGTCAGCAGATTCCGGTCCATCCAGACGGGCTTGCCGGTTGCGGCGCTGAGCGCGAAGACCGTATGGGGCGTGGTGCCGTACACCTGTCCGTCGGCGACCGCGACGCCGTCCGGCCCCGGCCCGCTGATCTCCTCGGTGTTGAACTGGTGCTCCCATAGCAGCTTGCCGGTGGCGAGATCGAGCGCATAGACGTTCGCGTAGAGGTCCTGGATGTAGACGACGCCGTTTACCACGACCGGCGACATGGCCAGCGATCCGGTCCCGAACACGCCCGCGGCCGCCTTGCCGGTGATCCGGAACGTCCAGGCCTGCTGCAGCTCGGACACATTCGCCGACGAGATCACCGAACCGGGCGCCTGGCGGTCGTTGGCGAGGTCGGCGTTGGGGTAGGGCCACGACCCGGATGGCGGCGCGGCGCCTGGGCTGGTGGTCGTGGCGGATTGTCCGTGGGTCGTCGCCGACGTGCTGCCACTGGTCCAGGCCGCGGTCAGCAACGCCGCCAGTACTGCGAGCAGGCTCATCCCGATCCCGCTGCGGGAGCGCCCGGTGCGATTCGAGGCCGGCATGGCACCTCTCCCTAGGTGTGCAAAAAAAACTGATATCAGAATGATAGGCCGATGACATCAGCTCGGTCAACGGTTTTCCGACCGCGCGAGTGGCAGCCGTGGCCGCCGATGGCCCGCCGGGCACTGGCCGTTGCGAAAGCTCCCGCAACTCAGACCGACGGCGCGGCAGATTCTGGCCGTGTTTGACATTTGTCATCGGGAACCGGTGAGGGGCGGCACTACTGTGCCTAGCCTGCGGGGCGCCACGCTCGGCTCATGACTAAAACTCCCGATGCCGGCCCGGGCATCGTGCTGTCCCGGCTCGCCAAGTCCTACGGGTCGGTGCGGGCCGTCCGCGACGTAGACCTGGTGATCGCACCGGGCGAGACGGTCGCACTGCTCGGACCCAACGGTGCGGGCAAGACCACGACCATCGACCTGATGATCGGCCTGACCAAGCCGGATGCGGGAACGGTGTCGATCTTCGGCTCGCCGCCTGCGGCGGCACGGCAGGCTGGCCGGGTCGGGGCGATGCTGCAGACCGGCTCCCCGCTGGACCATCTGCGGGTGCGAGAGATCGTCACCATGATGGCGTCCTACTACCCGCGCCCTCTGCCCGTCGACGACGTGCTGCGGATGACCGGCGCGGCGGACTTCGCCAGGCAGTGGACGACCAGGCTGTCGGGCGGCCAGGCGCAGCGGGTGCGGTTCGCCGCCGCCATCGTCGGCGACCCTGACCTGCTCTTGCTAGACGAGCCTACGGCCGGCATCGATGTCGAGGGCAGGCGCGACTTCTGGCAGGCGATGCGGGCGATGACCGAGCACGGCAAGACGGTGCTGTTCGCCACGCACTACCTGGAAGAAGCTGACGCCTACGCCGACCGGATCGTCATGCTGGCGGACGGCCAGATCGTCGCCGACGGCCCCGCCACCGAGATCAAGGCGCAGGCGGGCGCACGGACGATCCGCGCAACTCTGTCGGGCGTGGACGCGGCGGCGCTCGCCGCGCTGCCGGGTGTGCGCAGCGCGCAACGGCACGGAGACGCTGTCGTGCTCTCCTGCTGCGACGCGGACGCTGCCCTCGTCGCGCTGCTCGGCGCCTTCCCCGCCGCCCGGGACATCGAGGTGACCGGCGGGTCCCTCGAAGAAGCATTCCTGGAACTCACCGCGAGCGAACCCGATTCCCGCCACGACACCGCGGAGGCAACACGATGAGCGGCGCGACTCATCTGCGTTATGAGATCCTGCGTGCGCTGCGCAATCCCATGCTCTACGCCATCACGCTGGGACTGCCACTCGTGCTGTTCTACGGCGTCGCCTCAGGGCAGCGCCACGTGATCCACGACGGCACCACCTTTCCGCTGTACTTCATGACCGCGATGGCGGTTTACGGTGCGATGTTCGCGGTGACGGCACCAGGAGCGCGCATCGCCAGAGACCGTGCCAGCGGCTGGACCAGGCAGATGATGGTCACGCCGCTGCGCGCTCGTACGGAGGTGACCGCGAAGGTGGTCACCATGTACCTCATGGCGCTGCTCAGCCTCGTGCTGCTCTTCCTGGCCGGCGCCTCGCTCGGGGTGCGGCTATCCGCGACCCAGTGGCTGGAGTTGGCCGGCCTACTCCTGGTGGGCGTAGCTCCCCTGGCAGTGCTTGCGCTGATCCTCGGCTACCTGCTGCCCTCGGATGCGCTGGCGCCGGCGGTAGGCGGCGTCGTGATCTTGCTCGCGCTGTTTGGGGGCGTGTACGGATTCCAGCTCGCATCGTCGGGTCCGCTGTTCGACGTGATGAAGGGCCTGCCGTCGTACTGGCTCGTGCTGGCCGGGGACGCCACCGTGAACCGCGGGAACTGGCCGGCGCAGGCGTGGATCACGATCGCAGTCTGGGTCGTGGTGCTGGTCCCGGTCGCGCTGCTGGCCTTCCGCAGGTCGGCGAGGCGAGTCTGAGCGGCCGCGGGCCGGTACGCTCGATGGACGTGAGCGCACAACCGCATCCGGCTACTCCGGGCGAGGCTGAGTGGGTAGCCACACAGCGCCGCTGGGCCGGCGGCTGGCGGCGCTTCATCATGGCGGCGATCCCGCTGGCATATCTGGTCTTCCTCGTCGCCGCGGTACACCAGAACTCGCGCGGCGCAGGCCAGGTCGCAGGGTATGCCATCCTCGCGGCCTTCGCGGCATCCTGGCTGGCTGCCCCGGTGCTCTTCTTCACCCCGCGCACGCCCGGGCGCGCCTTCTGGCTGTACTACGCCGTGCTGGCGGCGCTCTTCGTCGCGGAGCTGCCGTTCTCGCACGCGGCCGGCTTTGTCCTGTGCTTGTTCCTGACGATCCTGACGGTGGGTCGCCTCGGCGCCTGGTCCACTCCGGCCGTCGCCTGCTTCGCCACCGCGGCCCTGCTAGTTCCCGTCGCCATTCCGTCCTGGCACGTCAGCCTCGAGGCGTCCTTCGGCGACGTCACGCCGGTGGCGATCCCCGTTGTCGCGCTCACCATGTTCGCGGTCCTGGCGGTGGTGCGCGGCAATCAGGCCCTTGCGGAGGCGCGAGCGGAGGTGGCCCGGCTTGCGGCGGAGAACGAGCGCATCAGGATCGCCCGTGACCTGCACGACCTGCTCGGTCACTCGCTCACGACGATCACTGTCAAGGCGGGCCTGGCCCGCAGGCTCGGCGCGACCGACCCGCAGCGCGCAGTCGGCCAGATCGCCGAGGTCGAGGAGCTGTCCAGGCAGGCACTGGCCGATGTGCGCGCGGCAGTGTCGAGCTACCGGGACGTGACGCTCGTCGGGGAGCTGGCGCGCGGCCGCGAGCTGCTGCGGGCGTCGGGCATTGCCGCCGACCTGCCGACCGCCACGGACGTGGTCGACCCCACCCATTCCGAGCTCCTCGGCTGGGCACTGCGGGAGGGACTCACCAACGTGGTTCGGCACGCCCACGCGACCACCTGCGCCGTCCGGCTGTCGGCGGACGGCGTCGAGATCACCGACGACGGCGTCGGCTGTGCCGCACCGCCCGGCAACGGCCTGAGCGGCCTGCGCGAGCGGGTGCTGGCGGCAGGCGGATCGGTCGACGCCGGCCCGCTGCAGCCGAGCGGCTGGCGGCTGCGGGTGTCGCTGGCCGGTCACGGCGGCGGCACGTGACGGTCCGGCTGCTGCTCGCCGACGATCAGGAGCTGATCCGCAGCGCCCTCGCCGTAATGCTCGACCTCGAGGACGATTTCGAGGTCGTCGCGACGGTCGGTCGCGGCGACGAGGTGGTTGCCGCCGCGCGCGAGCACCGACCAGACGTGGCGCTGCTCGACATCGAGATGCCCGGCATCGACGGTCTCGCGGCCGCCGGGGTCCTCGCGCAGGAAGTGCCTGCCTGCCGGTCGGTCATCCTGACTACCTTCGGCCGTCCGGGGTACCTGCGCAGGGCGATGGAGGCGGGCGCGTTCGGGTTCGTGGTCAAGGACGCGCCGCCGGAACGGCTCGCCGACGCGATCCGCCGGGTCGCGGTCGGCGAGCGTGTCGTCGACCCATCGCTGGCCGCCGCAACGCTGGCTAGCGGCGTCTCGCCGCTCACCGCCAGGGAACGGGACGTGCTCGTCGCCGCGCGTCCGGGCGCCACAGTGGCGGAGATCGCGGAGAAGCTGTTCCTGTCGGAGGGGACCGTGCGCAATTACCTGTCGTCGGCGATCGCCAAGACCGGGACGCGCAACCGAGCGGAAGCCGTCCGGGCCGCGGACGCGAACGGCTGGCTCTGAGGGTCGGGCAGCGGCGCCCCCTTGCATAAGGTGGGACCGCAACCCCGACGTGAGGAGCCGCATGCGCGTAGCCGGGCCGGTCGGCTTCGACCTCGATCTGACGCTGATCAATTCCAGGCCGGCGATCATGGCGGCGTGGCAGGCGGTGGGCGACGAACTCGGGGTGAGCATCGACCTGGCCGAGGTCGACCGTCGGATGGGCATCAAGCTCGAGGACGAGGTCGCGTACTGGTTCCCGGAGACCAGCCAGACGGACGCCGCGGCGAGCTACCGCTGCCACTACGTGCGGCTGGCGCCGACCATGACCTTCCCGCTGCCCGGTGCTGCGGAGGCCTTCGACGCGGTCCGCGCGGCGGGCGAACGGGCTGTGGTGGTCACCGCGAAGCATCCCGTGTCCGTGCAGCCGAGCCTCGCGGCGGTTGGCCTGGAGCCGGACGAGGTCATCGCGCACGTCCATGGCCCGGAGAAGGCTGCGGCCCTGGCTCGCCTCGGCGCGGCGGTCTATGTCGGCGACACGCCGGCAGACATGGCGGCCGGCCGGGCTGGCGGCGCGATTCCGGTCGGCGTCCCGACCGGGTCGTTCAGCCCGGCGGAGCTGGTCGCCGCGGGAGCGCAGCTGGTGCTGGACTCGCTCGCGGAGTTTCCGGCGTGGTATGCCGTATTCCGGCACGACCTAGCGAGGGAGAGCGGACCGGGTGACCACTGACATCCTGGCCCTGGCCGACCGGCTGTGGACCGGGGAGGCGCAGATCAGCGAGTTCCACCCCGTTGGCCATCTCGGCGGCCTCGCGGAGATCTGCGACGGCGTCGCGTTCGCGCCCGCGTTCGCCAACGTGACCGCCATCGCGACCGGGGACGGGCTGGTGCTGGTCGACACCGGCAGCGCAGTCGCCGCCCGCGCGATCCACGACGAGCTGCGGCACTGGACCCGCGAACGGCTGCACACGGCGGTCTACTCGCACGGTCACATCGACCACGTCTTCGGCGTACCGGTGTGGGCGGCGGAGGCGGCCGAGCAGGGCTGGCCGGCCCCGGTTGTGGTCGCGCACAAGGCGGTGCCGGACCGATTCGACCGGTACCGCATGACCGCGGGATTCAACCAGATCATCAACCAGCGCCAGTTCGGTGTCGCAGGGCTGCGCTGGCCGACGCAGTACCGGTATCCCGACCGCACCTATGCCGAAGAGCTGAGCCTGGACGTCGGCGGTGTCAGGCTCGTGCTGCGCCACGAGCGGGGCGAGACCGACGACCACACGGTCACCTGGCTGGCGGAGCACCGGGTGCTGTGCTGTGGTGACCTATTCATCTGGGCCGCGCCGAACGCCGGGAACCCGCAGAAGGTGCAGCGCTACCCGCTGGAGTGGGCGCAGGCGCTGCGGCGGATGGCCGCGCTGCAGGCCGAGTACCTGCTGCCCGGCCATGGCCTGCCGGTGATCGGCGCGGGCCGGGTTGCCGCTGCCCTTGCGGACACCGCGGAGCTGCTGGAGTCGCTGGTCGAGCAGACGCTCGCGGTGATGAACGACGGCGGTCGGCTTGACGACGCCATCCACAGCGTGACGGTGCCGGGGCAGCTCGCCGACCGGCCGTACCTGCAGCCGGTTTACGACGAGCCCGAGTTCATCGTCCGCACCGTCTGGCGCCGCTACGGCGGCTGGTGGGACGGCAACCCCGCAACGCTGAAGCCTGCCCCGGAGCGCGCCCTGGCGGCGGAGCTAGCCGCGCTGGCCGGCGGGCCAGGTGTGCTCGCCGCCCGCGCGGTCGAGCTGGCCGAGCGCGAGCCGGCCGCGGACGGCCGCGCGGAGGTTGGCCCGGCCACCCGATCGGAAGGCGACGTGGGTGTGGCCGCCCTCCCCGGCGGGGAGGAAGGGCTGCGGGTAGCCGGTCACCTGGCCGAGCTTGCCTGGCTGGCCGCGCCCGAGGACAACAAGATCGCGCAGGCCAGGCACCGGGTCTACAGCATCCGGGCAGAGCGGGCTACCTCGACGATGTCCGCTGGCATCTACCGGTGGGCGGCGGGCGAGTCCCTCGGAGACCCATTCGGTCAGCAACACAGGTCTGGAGAGGAAGATGACGACCACTGACGGCATCGATCCGGCCATCCCGCCGAGCAGCACGGGCTGCGTTGAATGCGAGGAGAGCGGTGGCTGGTGGCTGCACCTCCGCAGGTGCGCCCAGTGCGGGCACATCGGCTGCTGCGACACTTCGCCGATGCAGCACGCGACCCAGCATGCAAAGGCCAGCGGTCATCATGTCATCCGGAGCTTCGAGCCGGGCGAGGACTGGTTCTGGGACTACCAGACTGATCAGTTCTACGAGAGCGGACCGGAGCTCGCGCCGCCCGAGTATCACCCGGCGGATCAGGGCGTGCCCGGCCCCCGCGGCCGGGTGCCGCGCAACTGGCAGTCCCAGCTGCACTGAGGCTCGGATCCCGAGGACACCCGGCTCACCAGGACGCCAGCAGCGGCTGCAAGTCGGCGAGCTTGCTGATCACCGCGTCCGGCACTGCCGACTCGTACGGCGGTACGTCGCTGTTCGGTATCAGCACAGTGCGCAGCCCGGCCTGCTGGGCGCCGTGCACGTCGTCGAAAGGCCGGTCACCGACGAACACGCAACGGGCCGGGTCCGATACGCCGATCGCCCTCATCGCAGCCTGGAACGCTTCCGGATGCGGCTTCGTCCAGTCGATCTCGCTGGTGTAGACGGCGCCGTCGATCAGGTCGAGCACGCCGTCGCGGCGGAACACGTCATCGTGCCAGCTGCGTGGCCACATCGTGTTGGATAGCACACCCACCCGGATCCCCCCCGCGCGCAGGTGACGGAACAGGCGAGGCACGTCCGGGTCAGTGTAGGTGTGGGGTTCCCAGGCCTCGACGTAGCTCGCGAGCAGGTCAGCGGTGGCAGCAACCCCGGCGAGCTCGAACAGCGCGTCCATCGTCGCGCTCCGGTGCGCCTGGGCGGAAGCGCGCCATAGCTGCATCTCGGCCGCGTTCAGCGCAGCCGCGAATGCGGTCGCGTCTCCGGCAGGGAAATGCAGTGCGCATACCGACGCCCAGAGCTCCGCGACGTCGATGGTGTGCCACGGCGTGAGCGTGCCGCCCCAGTCGAAGATCACCGCGTCTACAGTCACGACCCGATCCTAGGGGGCGCCCGGCTCTTTCCCGCTGGCAGTCAACGGCCCGGTGGCCGCCTGGGATAAGGCTGGCCTGTTAGGCGCGGCTGCTTCGGCGGACCGTTTCCGCCGTCACCTACCGGCCTCCGCCGCTTGGGCAGCATCCAGTTCGGCGATGCTGATCTCAACGTCGAACTCGTTGTCTTCAGGGTCAGCCAGTACCACCCAGCCGAACTCAGGGCGCCTGTCGCTGACGATCCTGGCGCCAAGCCCGGCGAGCCTGGTGATCTCATCGTCCTGAGTCCCGTCCGCCGGCATGATGTCGAGGTGCACCCGGTTCTTGAT
Source organism: Streptosporangiaceae bacterium (assembly GCA_030040815.1). The sequence continues at coordinate 9,347 of JASHSZ010000090.1, read as the reverse complement.
GGTCTTGGTTTCGGGGACCTTGACGAAATACAGCCGGGGGCGGCCCTCGCCTGCCATCCCGACTGCGGCCTCCTCGTAGCCCGGCGCGGGCTCCTCGATCACCGGCCACCCGGTGACCTGGCCCCAGAACCTGGCCAGCGCGCGGGGATCCGTGCAATCGAACGTGATGTTAATGATGATGGAACTCACGGCATTTCTCCGCCCTGGTGCGGCGCCTGCCGCCAGGTCTCAGCGGACGGCGAGAGGCGCGGGAATCGGACCTGACATCGACCGCACCTCCCTTCCGCTCCACCGTGGGAAGACCGTGAACGATCTTGCCAGGCCGGGACGGGCCAGTCCAGTGCATTCACGACCATTGACGGCCCACGATCACCAGCCGATATGCCCCGGTCAACGATCTAAGCGTTGCTGTAGCGGCGAGTTGCCGGGCCGCCTGCGCTGCCGGGTGCGGCGGCCTGCCGCTCGCGTGTCGGGCCTTGCCCGGTCGACTGGCCGCGGTACGATCTCCAACGCCTCGCTACGCTAGCGGTAGCCGGCCGTAACCAGCCGCCGACGGCCTGGGAGACTAGAGCCCAGGCGTTCGGCAGGTGGAAGCCGGGCCGGAAAGGTTTTGGTGCAATGGCGGACCGAAGCGGGGCGGTCGAGGAGGCTCACGGGACGGTGGCAGTGCCGGACACCGTCGCGAATGGCACTGTTACGGAGGGCACCGTCGCGAAGAGTGATTCCGCGAAGAACGATCCCAACGCCCTTGTTGCGCAGATCGAGCACACCCGTGAGGATCTGGCGCGGACCATTGACGCCCTCGCCGATCGGGTCAGCCCGGCGGGCAACGTGCGGATGCTGCGCGCGAAGGTCATGGAGCAGCTCTCTCGGCGCGAGGTTCAGCTGGGCGCGGCCGCCGCGGGGGCCGTGGTCGTCGGGCTGGCTGTGGTCAGCATCTGGGCGCGCCGCCGTCGGCACGGCTAGGCGTCCGTCGGCACGGCTAGGCGTGCGGTGCGTCAGGCGAAAGCCTGGCCTTCGCCCCGGTAGGTCGGCACGGTCGCGACGATGGCGTCGCCGTCGACTAGGTGCAGTTCGTTGAACCGTTCGCACAGTTCGCCGGCCTTGGCGTGACGGAACCACACCTTGTCGCCGATCTTCAGCTGGTCTGCTGCCGGGCCGATCAGCGGGGTCTGGACCTCGCCGGCGCCTTCCTCCTTGTCGAGCCGGAGGCCGGCCGGCAGGTGCGGCGAGGGCACTCGGCTTGCGGTCCCGGGCCCGGACGCCGGATAGCCACCGCCGAGGGCGGTGACGACGCCAGGGCCCGGCCGGCGGACGACCGGCAGTGCGAACATCGCGGCCGGCCTGCCCTGCAAGCCGCGATAGGCGTCGAACAGCGTCGGATGGTACAGGCCGGAGCCGGCCCCGAGCTCGGTCACCGCGGGCTCGGCGGCCGTGGCGGCGAGCGAGCCCGTCCCGCCGCCGTTGACGAACTCCAGGGGCGCCAGCGCACCGATGGCCGCCACGATCGCGGCGCGCCGGGCCGCCAGCTCAGCGGCGGAGCGGCGCTGCATGATCCGGACGGCACGTGCATAGACCGGTCGTCCTGGCGGGTCGTCCCCGACGCCGGCGATCTGCGACTCGTACGCCATGAGGCCAACCAGCCGCAGCCCTGGCCGCGCGAGGATCGCCTCGGCCAGCTGGGTCGCCGCGGCGGGCGTCCGGATCGGTGACCGGCGCGCCCCAGCCCGGAACCGGCCGCCGAGCGCCTCATAGCCGGCGTCGATGTCAATCGCGACCCGGACCTGCTGCGGGTCCGCCAGACCGGCGGCGGCCTTCTCGATCAGGTCGAGATGCTCGGCGCAGTCCACCATGACGGTCACGGCCGCGGCAGCGCCCGGCTCGCCCGCGAGCCGGGCCAGGGCGTGCTGGTCAGCGGTCGGGTAGGCGACCACGATGTCGTCGCACATGCCGGACGCCGTGAGCCACAGGGCCTCCGGCAGCGTGAAGGCTAGGATTCCCCGGAACCCGGTCATGCCGAGAGCGTGCTCGATCAGGTACCGGCAGCGGACGGACTTGCTCGCCAGCCGGATCGGCTTGCCAGCCGCCCGGCTGACCATCGACGCCGCGTTGGCGCGGAAGGCAGCCATGTCCACGATGGCGAACGGCGCTTCCAGGTGCGCCGTCGCCGTGTCCAGCCTGCGCAGGTCGGCGGCGGCGCTACTGACGCTCAGCGTCACGCGCTGTCCTTGGTGAGCGCCGTGTACTCGGCAGCCGAGAGCAGTCCAGGCGGCGGCTCGCCCGCGGTGTCCTCCAGTTGCACCTTGAACAGCCAGCCCGCCCCGTAGGGGTCGGAGTTGACCAGGCCCGGATCGTCTTCGATCTCCGGGTTGACCTCGGTGACCTCGCCGTCAACAGGGGAGTACAGGTCGCTGACCGACTTGGTCGACTCGACCTCGCCGCAGGGCTCGCCGGCGACGACTCGGGTGCCGACGGCTGGCGCGGACACGAAGACGACGTCGCCGAGGGCTCGCTGGGCGTAATCGGTTATCCCTATCGAGGCCGTGACGCCGCTGACTGCCACCCACTCGTGCTCGGGCGTGTACTGGAGCTCGTCGGGAACGGACATTTTCGCCTCTCTTGCCGGGTCTTGTCCTGCTGGGTCTTCGCGCCAATCTCAAGCCGTCGGGCCGCCCCGTCAGGCCCGTCGGTAGAACGGCAATTCCACCAGTCTGGCCGGCTCGACGTTACCCCTGACATCCACCGCCATGTCCGCGGCCGCCTCGGCCGCCTCGGGCCGGACGTAGGCCATCGCGATCGGGACGCCGAGCGTCGGCGACGGCGCACCACTGGTGACGGTGCCGCACTTGGTGCCATGGCCGAGCACGTCGTAGCCCTGCCTGGGCACCCGCCTCGAGCCGCTGACCAGTCCCACGAGCGTGCGCTGCGGTGCGGCCGCGGCCCGCTCAGCGAGCGCAGCGCGGCCGACGAAGTCGCCTGGCTTGTCGAACTTGACCACCCGGCCCAGGCCCGCGTCGAACGGGGTCACATCGCGGCTCAGCTCGTGGCCGTACAGCGGCATTCCGGCCTCGAGCCGGAGCGTGTCGCGGGCAGCGAGGCCCGCTGGCAGCAGCCCGTACCTGGCGCCGGCCTCGGTGATGGCGGCCCACAGATCTGCGGCGTCGTCCGGGGCGGCGAAGATCTCGAACCCGTCCTCGCCGGTGTACCCGGTCCGCGCCAGCAGCACCTGGCGGCCCGCGAGCAGCGCGGGGTAGCTGGCGTAGTACTTCAGCGCGTCCAGCTCGGCTGAGGTGAGCGGAGCCAGGATTGTCGCCGCCCGCGGGCCCTGGACCGCGATCAGCGCGTAGCGGTCGGTCCGGTCCCGGACGGTCACGTCCAGGCCGGCGATGCGCTCGGTGAGCGCCTCGACGACGACGGCAGTGTTGGCTGCGTTGGCGACAATGATGTACTCGGCGTCACCGAGCCGGTAGACGATCAGGTCGTCCAGCACGCCCCCGTCCGGGGCGCAGATCATCGTGTACCGCGCCCGTCCCGGCTGCAGCGCCGACGGTGCGCCGGTCAGCGCGTAGTCCAGAGCCGTGGCGGCCGCTGGCCCGCTGACCGCGATCTCACCCATGTGGGAGAGGTCGAAGATCCCGGCTGCCTTTCGCACCGCGTTGTGCTCGGCCGTCTCGCTGCCGTAGCGCAGCGGCATCAGCCATCCGGCAAAGTCGGTAAGGGTGGCGCCGAGCCCTTCGTGCACGCTGGTCAGCGGCGTCCGGCGGGGCGCGGTCGCCGATCCCGGCGCGGCCGCTGGCGGGGTGCCTGTCACGCTCACGGAGCCTACCGGTCGCCGTGGCTGCGGCGCCGGCTGACCGGACCGGGAAGTCGGCCTGATTCGTGATCCGCGGGCGCCGGAGCGGGCAGAGGATGGGGCAGAGGCGCGCACCAACCGGGAGGTCGACATGAGCGTGCTGTCCGATGAGCAGGTTTCCGAGCGGCTAGCCGGGCTCGAGGGCTGGACCAGGCAAGGCGACAGCATCGTGCATGTCGCGACGCTCGCCGACTTCAAGGCGGCCATCCTGTATGTGGGCGCGGTCGCCTATCTGGCGGAGTCCGCTAACCATCACCCCGACATCACCATCGGCTGGAACAAGGTGACGCTGACGCTGTCGACGCACTCGGCGGGCGGTCTGACGGGCAACGACTTCGCCCTGGCCGAGCGGATCAACCGGCTCGCCTGACCGCCGTCGCCCGGCGGATGGTCTCCGTCGGCGGGCAGCGCCACGCCCCCGGGTGGCGCTGCCCGCCGACGAACACGCGTCCGCTCGTCGCGACCCTCGTCAGCCGCGAGCACTCTGGTTCCCCCGAGACCAGGGCGGCCCGCAGCCCGCGATCCTGCGGAGGATCGAACTGCCCCCTGACGAGGGTCCCCCTCCGCGACTTACGGATCTTTCCCGCGGCCTCGTTCCCCGTCCCGGCGTGCCGGGCTCGAGTGCCGCATGAGTCTCCAGTTATACACGGAGTGCAAGATCTGCTACAGCTAGTTACGAAATTGTGTCGTGACGCGGCACCGCGACGTGCTCCGCCGCGACGTGCCCGCCGTGCCATGGGTGTCTGCCTGCAGGTCGATGCGGCGCCCGGGTCGTGACGCGGGGAGCAGGGAGCATGACGGCCGCAGCCGCGGCACCGGCTAGTCCAGGTCGCAGGGGAGGTGCTTGATGCCGTTGATGAAGCTCGACAACAGCCGGTCAGGCTCAGCGGAAGCGCGGATCTGGGGAACGCGCATCATCAGCTCGCGCAGCATGACCCTGATCTCCCGGCGGGCCAGGTGCGCACCGAGGCAGAAGTGCGGGCCGGCGGCACCGAAACCGACGTGCGGGTTGGGCGAGCGGGTGATGTCAAAGCGGCCGGGATCGGCAAAGACGGCCTCATCCCGATTGGCTGCCCAGTAGAGCAGCAGGACCTTGTCACCCTCCCGGTAGTCATTCCCGTTCAGCGTGCAGTCCCTCGTTACCGAGCGGCGCATCCAGATCACCGGCGTCGCGTACCTGACGATCTCCTCCACCGCGCCCGGCAGCCGTCCTTCCAGGTCGGCCAGCAGCACCGCGCGCTGGTCCGGGAACTCGGTCAGCAGGTTGAGCGCGTGCGAGATCGCGGTGCGGGTTGTCTCGTTGCCGGCGACCACGAGCAGGATGAAGAACGAGCCGAGCTCGGCGGGGGTGAGCTGCTCGCCGTCGATGTTGGCCTTGGCCAGGGCGCTGACCAGGTCGTCCCGCGGGTCCTCCGCGCGCTCTGCGGCCAGGCCGGTGACCAGGTTTGCCAGCTCCTGGCCGGCGGTGAGGAGCTGGGTGACCGCGGTGTCCATGTCCTCGCTGACGAACTCGGGATCCGCACCGGACAGGATCAGGTTGGTGTTGCGCAGCACCATGTCGTAGTGCTCATCGCCGATGCCCATCATCTGGCAGATGATCCGCAGCGGCAGCCGGGCCGAGACGTGCTGGACGAAGTCACACGGCCCGGTGGCCAGCAGGTCGTCGACGATCGAGGCGGCGGTGGCCTGCACGTCGTCCTCGAACTTCCGGATCATCCTGGGGGTAAACGCCCGTGACACGATGCGCCGGAGTCTGGCATGCCGCGGGTCATCCATGCTGATCATGGACCCGAAGTACTCGTTGAACTCGGGCGGCAGGTCGACGACGCTGGTCGCGCCGCGCGCCGACGAGAACAGCTCGGGCTGACGACTCGCGTCGGTCACGTCGGCGTGCGATACGAAGGCGTAGTAACCGCTCCCCTCGGCGCTGAACGGGTTCTCCGGCTCGTCGAACAACACTGGCCTGCCCACCGCGCGCAGCCGGGCGAAGGCGTCGTGACGTTCCTGCCACGGCAGCGCCCAGAATTCATTCGCCGACAAGTCGATGCCGTCGATCGAGCTGGCAGAGGGAGTCGTCATGACGCCACCTTCGACTAGAACCCGGTTCTAGGCCCAGTCTGACATTTTTGCCCCGACGCCGGCTATGGCCAGCGCGTCCCGCCGGGGCGGCAGCCGTCAGGACCCGACAGCCGCCACGGAGCCGGCCGAAGCAGTGCGAGCGTGGCTCGCGCGCATCGTCAGCAAGGCGACCGCGACCGGTGCGGCGACCCCGCTCAGCTCGACCACCGTGCAGGCGATCCGCGCGCGCCGGGTCGCTAGCACCACCCAGTCCCCGTCGGCCATCTCGACCACCCTGAGATCGGATTCGGCGTGCAGGCCCGCCGCTGCCAGGCAGGCGCTGATCGCCTCGAGCCGCCCGGCTAGCAGCGGCGGTGGCTCGGCGAGCTCGGCGCGCAGCTGGCCGTAGGCGATGGTCAGGCCAGTGGCTGGCTGGTGCTGACGACCGGCCTCGTCGATGGTGACCCATCCGCAGGCGGCTGGCACCGGGGCATGCACCGCGAAGGTGAACCCGGCGAGTGGTCCGCCTCGAGCCGCGCTGGCGGCGCTGAGGCGGGTCCGCCTCGGCCGGGTGTGCCGCTGAGACTGCGGGACATCGCCACCGCCCGGCTCGCTCCGGTCCGGCCCGGCCTGGCGCGGAATCACGTCGGCGGGAACAGCGGGCTGGCCGCAGCTCACGGTCACCCGCAGGCCCTCGTCCAGACCGAGGTCGGTGGCGCTGCGCTCGAGGAACGCCGCGAGTAGCGGGGGCGGCCACGCCGCGTTGCGCGGCAGCGGTCCGGCGTCGCGCAGCCGGACGCCCCGCCAGAACGCAATCAGCTGCCCGACGGCGTTCACAGCCTCGACGGACCACTGCAGCTCGTCGGCGGGCCGGTCGTGCCGGGGTGTGCCTGCCCGGTCCGCCGCGGCAGGCTCGCTCGCCGCGACCCCGTCTGCCGCGGCGGCGAGGGCCGGGTACCGCTGCCGCCCGCCGACCCGCCACCCGCCCGCGTGCCGTGACCTCGCGAGCGGGGCACGTGTCCGCCGGGCGGATCCGCCAGCGTCCTCGTCCTCGGGTGCCTCGGGCCCGGCGAGGACTTGCGTGCTGCCATCCGCATCCTCGTGGCCTTCGTCGTCGTGCTCGGCAGCGGGAGCACCCGGCTGGCCACCTGCGGCCGGCGCGGGTCCGACGGTGCCGTTGGCATGGCCCGCCAGGCGGGCTGGCTGTTGCGCGGCGGTGCTGCGTACCGGCTCCGCCACGGCCCTGATCTCGACCGGCCCGGTCTCGTCGCGGCCGGAGAACTGCACCAACTCACAGCCGGTCGGCCGCACCCGGCGATGCGGCACGCACGCCTGCAGCAGCTGAAGCATGGCGTCATTGAGGCCGGGACTGCCGAGCAGGAACCCGGTGTCGGACAAGCCGATACCGGGCGCGAACCACGGCCGGTCATCGTCGCCGCGGGCAATGGCCCGGCCCGAGCGCGCGGTGACCTCGGGCAGCAGCGCAATCCGGCGGAACCGGCCGGACTGGAAGCAGACCGGGCCGTACAGCTCGGTGCCGTCGACCAGACCCGTCGCGGCCGCGGCAAGCCGGGGCGGGCTGGAAACCGGGACGGCTGCCGCCCGTTCTTCAGGCTGCTCGCCGTGGAATGCGGCAGTGGCGTGGTCGATCCGGTAGGAGCTGCCCGAGCTGCGCAGCGCCGCAGTGATGGTGTCGCCGTCCCGCTGCGCGCAGATGCGAACGGTCGTCTCGCTGGCCGGGGAGACCAGGACCGGGGAATCGAGCGTGACGTCGCTAGCCCGCCTGACCGGTCGGCCCGCCAGCACCGAAGCCACCTGCGCGAGCGCCTCCAGTGCCAGCACCGGCGGCAGTACTGCCAGTCCGTCAATCCGGTAGTCGGATAGGAACGGATCGCTGGCAACCGACAGCCGGGCCGTGCAGACGAGCTCGACGCCGGGGTAGTGGACAGCGACCTCGCGCAGGAACCGGCCGCCCCTCGGCAGTCCGGCCGCGGCCAGCTCGCGAGCGGTGATCATTGGCGGGCGACAGCTGGCCAGGCCGCCGACCCGGCCGTGCAGCGCCAGCCTCGGGGGCAGGCCGGGTGTCGTGAGGATCTTCAGCAGGAGCCTGCTCGCCGCGCCGACGTCCAGGGCAGGGGTGTCCGCTGCCGCCAGCCGCGCCGCCAGGTCGGGGTGCTCGCCCACGCGCCGTGTCGACCACGCAGGCAGGTCGACATGCAGCGGTTGGCAGCCCGTCCGGGCAGCCGATAGTTCGGCGGCGCGGCTCACCAGTGCGCCGCAGTTGAGCGCGTGCAGGCCGGCGCCCGCTAATCCGTAGCGTCCCGCCACTGTCCCGATGGAGAGGATCAGCTTCAGCTGCCCGTCTGGTATCGATGCGGCCAGCGCCTCGAGGACGCCGGCCGGGCCAGCCGGGTGGCCGCGGACCGCGGCGTCGGCCATGTCCAGGATTGGAACGAAGTCGCAGGGGCTGGCGGCGTGCGCGATGGCCGTCACTGGGCCTAGGCGGCCCTCGATTCTGCGGATGCCGGCTGCAAGGCTGGCCGGGTCGTCGATGTCGATGATTTCGTATCCGATTCGCGCGCCCGCCGAGCGCAGTTCCTCCAGGCCGGCGATGAGCTCGGTGTCGTCGTACTCGCCTGCCCGGCCGACCAAGGCGATACCGGTCCCGTTGCAGGCAAGGACACGAGCGAGGGCGAGTCCGGCGCCGCCGGTGGCCCGACTGACGAGGACGACGTCGCCCGCACCCAGCGGGAAGGCCGCGCCACCAGGCAGCGGGACCTCGGCCAGCGCGGGCTCGCTCGCCGTGCCGTCCGGCGCGATGACCAGCTCCCGGAACTGGCCAGGCGCCGCTGTGGCCACGGGGAGGATGGCCGCCAGGCTGATGGCCTCGGGCGGCACCCGGAGCACGGTCACGCCGAGCGACGGCTGCTCGGCGTGCAGGGTGGCAAAGAACCCCGTAAAGCCGGCGCTCGTGGTGATGACGACGAGCTCGCCAGTGCTCGCCGCGTCGTGCGCGGCGGCGACCGCCGCGCCGCAGGACTGCTTGTCGGCGGGGTCCTCGAGGACAGCGAGTGTCTGCCGGGCGGCCGGGTCCGCCGTGAACTGACCTGCGAGATCGGCGAGCCGCGGGCTGCGCGCGGCCGCGTATACCCGCCATGACCGGGTGGGTTCCGGAGCGCCCGGCCGAGGCGCCGGTCGCAGGCCCTCGGCGAAGCACCGCGACCACGGCCGCAACCCGGTCACGCCGCCAGCGGTGCCATGACCAGCCGGCACCCCGACGCCGCCTGGGAAATAGTGGCCGTCGGTCGCGTCGCCGGCGGGCGGGCGAGGCTCGCCGGCGGCGGCGTCTGTGGGGGCCGCGGTGTCGTCCGCTCGCTGCGCGGTGGCTTCGGTGGGGCGAGCGGCGGTCGGCGCGGGCCCTACTGTCGCTGCCGGC
>JASHSZ010000732.1 GCA_030040815.1 Streptosporangiaceae bacterium | reverse complement strand
TGCGCGAGCACTGGGATCCGGACCTGTCCCTGCGGGACTGGCGCGAGCTGCTGCTTCAGGCCGGCTGGGCGGTGCCGAGCTGGCCACGCCGTTGGCATGGCCGTGGCCTGCCAGGCTGGGCAGATGAGCTCGTGGCCGGCGAGCTCGTCCGGCTGGGCGCGGTCGGCACGCCCGTCGGCAGCGGCACCTGGCTGGCGGCGCCCACGATCCTGGCGCACGGCCCGGACGACCTGCGCGAGCGGCTGCTGCCGCCAATCCTGACCGGAACGCAGACCTGGTGCCAGCTGTTCAGCGAGCCGGGTGCGGGTTCAGACCTGGCAGGACTCGCCACCACGGCGGTGCTGGACGGCGACAGCTGGGTGATCAACGGCCAGAAGGTGTGGAACACCAGCGCTCATCACGCAGACATGGGCATGCTGCTGGCCCGCACCGACAGCTCGGTGCCTAAGCATCAGGGCATCATCTATTTCGCGCTGCCGATGCGGCAGCCCGGTGTCGAGGTCCGCCAGTTGCGGCAGATGAACTTCCACGCCTCGTTCAACGAAGTGTTCCTGACCGACGCGCGCGTGCCGCGCGAAAACGTCATCGGTGCAGTCGGGCACGGCTGGGCAGCGGCCCTGACCACGCTTTCCTACGAGCGGCGATTCGCCGCCCTGCAGCGCCCCGGCTATGCGACGACGCCCGGCCGGGCGCTGGCCGAGGCGAGAGCGGAAGCCGACCGGCACTTCGCCACGTACTCCTGGTACCCGCAGCGGGCCGGACGGCCTGACCTGGTGGTCGAGCACGCGCGCGCGGCCGGTGTCGCGGACGACCCGGTGATCCGGCAGGCCATAGTCCGGCTCGTGACGCTGCACCGGGTCAGCTTGTGGACGGCCGATCGCGCCCGCCAGGCGCGCGCCCGCGGTGGACGGCCTGGTGCCGAGGGCTCAATCGGCAAGCTGGCGGCGAGCAACGTAGCCAGGGAATCTGCCCGTGTGCACTCGATGATCGCGGGCGCTGCCGGGCTGCTCACCGGGCCGGACTCGGCGCTCGGAGGCGTGATCGCGGAGGTGCTGATGTCGGTGCCCGGCCAGTCCATCGCCGGCGGCACCGACGAGATCCAGAAGAACATCCTCGCCGAGCGCGTACTTGGCCTGCCTGGCGAGGTGCGGGTTGACCGCGATGTGCCGTTCAGCAGGCTCACCGGCCGCGGCTAGCTTCCTGGCTCGCGATGCGCCGGATTACCGCGAGCGCCGTGGCAACGCTCGCGGCAGCGCTGGTGTGTTCCGCCTGCGCGCATGGTGCCGGGCAGGCGCCTCCCACTAACCCGCCCCTCGCCGCGCGGTCGGGGCCGTCGGCCAGCACGGCGGCCTGTTATGCGTTCGCGGTAACAGCGCTGCGGCGGCACGCGGTCGTCCGGCGCACGCCCCCGGAGTGCACCGGACTCGGGGCAACGCAGGTCAACGACGTGGTGAGCCGGGCTATCCGCACAGTAGCCGGGCCGCTGCACAAGGCAGCGGCGCGACGGCAGGACCTGGCTGACGGCCGCTATCTCGCGAGCCTGATCCGGCAGGGCCGACCGCCACAGCCGGCGTCGGTGACCACCGGGCCCGCGTCGACGCCGGGCACCCTGGTCGCGCGGCTCGCCGCGCTGGCTGCGTGGCTGGCCGCCGCCCTCGCCGGGGGCTACCTGCTGGCAGGCCGGCATCGGTCCCGAAGTCGCCAGCAGATCCGCGCGCTCGGACTCCCGTACGGGCACGCGGGCCTCGCCGCCGCCGGGCTGTGCATCTGGGTTGGCTTCATGGTGACCGCCGAACCCGCGCTCGGCTGGATCGACGTGGCCCTGACGTGGGTGATCGTGGGCCTGGGCATGGCCACGCTGCTCGGCGACGGGCCGGCAAGCCCATCGGGACTCGCGGTGGCCGCGCCCACGGCGGCCACCGCGAGCGGCACAGCTCCGGACGCACGCGCTCCCGCCCGGGCCCCGGTGCTGCTGATCGCGCTGCACGGCGCGCTCGCGGCGGTGACGATCCTGCTCGTGCTGCTCGCGGTCATTGGGACTGGCTAGCGCCGGACTGCCGCGCCGCGACCCTGCGCAGCCCGTCCACCAGCGCGGCGTCAGCCACTTCTATCGCATCCGGAAAGCTGAACCACCGCACCTGCTGGCTCTCCCCCGGTGGCGGCGACGGCTCGGCATCCGCACCGATCAGCAGGTACCGCGCGTCGAGATGGACGTGCGGCCCGGCCGGATGAACGTCCAGGTGCACAAGCTGCGCTCCACCGCCGGGATGACGGACCGGCAGACCGGTCTCCTCGCGCGCCTCCCGCAGCGCCGCCTCCCAGGGTGTCTCGCCGGGATCGACGTGGCCTCCCGGCTGGAGCCAGCCGCCCAGGCGCTTGTGCCAGTGCAGTACCGTGCCGCGAGGTCCAATGACGATGGCCGAGCCAGTGACGTGGACCGGGTCGGCGTCCCGGTTGAACGGATCGGGCAGCCGGTCAAGCTCGGCGAGGAAGCGGGCACGTGAGCTGACCTCCCGTGGCGTGACCGCGTCAAAGGCAGCGACAGCGCGCCGAAGCTCCGCCGTTCCGTTCAGCTGGCTCACGTCGCGCTCAGCTATCGCTGGAGCGCGCCCAGATGTTGATACGCGCCTCGACCGCCTGCTTGTCGATGGCCGCGAGCTCGTCGGCTGTGAACGACGACCGATCCGCCGCCGCGAGGTTCTCCTCGAGCTGAGCGACGCTGCTCGCGCCGATGAGAGCCGAGGTGACGCGCTGGTCGCGCAGCGTCCAGGACAGCGCGAGCTGGGCCAGCGACTGCCCGCGGGACGTGGCGATGTTGGCGAGTGCCCGCACGTGCGCGAGGTTCGCCGCGCTCAGCTGGTCCGCTGATAGTGAGCTGCCCCTGCTCGCCCGGGACCCGGCCGGGATCCCGTTGAGATACCGGCCTGTCAGGAGTCCCTGGGCGAGCGGCGAGAACGCTATGCAGCCGATCCCCTCTGCGCCGAGCACGTCAAGCAGGCCACCCTCGACCCACCGGTTGAGCATCGAGTACGAGGGCTGGTGGATGAGGAGAGGGGTGCCGAGCTGGCGCAGAATCGCCGCCGCCTGGCTGGTGCGCTCTGCCGAGTACGAGGAGATGCCCGCATACAGGGCCCGGCCGGACCGCACCGCGGTATCCAGCGCGCCCATGGTCTCCTCCAGCGGCGTATCCGGGTCGAACCGGTGGCTGTAGAAGATGTCGACGTAGTCCAGGCCCATCCTGGCCAGTGACTGGTCGAGGCTAGCCAGCAGGTACTTGCGGGAGCCCCACTCGCCGTACGGCCCGGGCCACATGTCATAGCCCGCCTTGGTCGAGATGATCAGCTCGTCCCGGTACGCACGCAGGTCGCCGCGCAGGATCTCGCCGAAGTTGGCCTCCGCCGAGCCGTACGGCGGGCCGTAGTTATTCGCTAGGTCGAAGTGCGTGACCCCGAGGTCAAACGCCCGCCGCAGGATGGCGCGCTGGGTTTCGAGCGGCGTCTCACCGCCGAAGTTCTGCCACAGCCCGAGCGAGATCTCCGGCAGCTGCAGCCCGCTCCGCCCGCATCGCCGGTACGGCATCCGACCGTCGTACCTGTCTGGCGCGGCAACATAGGTCATGGCACGAGTCTGCATCACCGGGAACTGAGTTAGACCGCGAAATACCGCCGGCCGAAGCCCGTATTCTCGGCGGCGTGACCGACGTTGTCCGGAACGCTGCAGAGCGCAGAGCCGACACTCTCGCCCGGCTGGAGGGCGACACAGATGTGTGGGTGGCGACGGCCAGCGGGGGCGAGCCTCATCTGGTTCCGTTGTCCCTCGCGTGGGACGGTGCGCGCGTGATTCTGGCGACTCCGGCGGCATCGCCGACCGCCAGGAATGCCGCCGCCGGCGGCATGGCACGCCTGGCGCTGGGCAGCAGCCGGGACGTCACCATCATCGATGCCGCGGCGGAGGTCGTGCCGTGCCCGGAAGCCCCGGACGCGGTCGCGGTCTGTTACGCGACCCGGACCGGGTGGGATCCACGGCACGAGGACGTGCCGCACGTCTACTTGGTCGCGACCCCCCGAGTGATGCGCGCATGGAACAGCCTGGCGGAGATGACCGGCCGCACCATCATGCGTGCTGGCCAGTGGACGTCAGCCTGACCCACCGCCAGGAAGGGCGATCCTCGCTGCGAGCCACCGCTCATCTGGCGTCATGGCGCAGCTCAGCCGGTGCCGGCCTGCGAGTGGCCCCGCTCGATCACCGCGTCCCGGCGCCGCGCGACCTCGGCGCGGTCGATGCCCGCGGCGTGCCAGCGCGCCCTCGCCCGGTCCTCGATGCCGGCGGCTGCCTCGCCAATGACCTGTTCGCGGTAGGTCGCGAACAGTGCCTGCACGGCTGCTGCGTCGTTGGCAGCGGCGTCGGCGGCGAGCCCGAGCGAGACCGCTACCACGTCGGCGTGCGGGACCACGTGGTTCACCAGGCCCCAGCCGAGCGCGGTACGAGCGTCGATAAAGTTACCCGTGGCGCTCATCTGGCGGGCGCGCCGCACCCCGATGGCCTCGGGGAGCGCGTAAGTCAGCCCCCAGCCCGGCATGATGCCAAGCCGCGCGTGCGTGTCGGCAAAGGTGGCGCGCTCGGATGCGATCAGGAAGTCGCACGCCAGCGCCAGCTCGAGCCCGCCGGTGACGGCCGCACCGTTGACCGCGCCAATAAGTGGGGTGGTCAGCGGCGGCAGCACCGGGCCGGACCCAGTCCCGGCCAGCTTGCTGTCGGGCTCCCCGAGCTCAGTCAGATCCAGGCCCGCACAAAACGCCGGGTCGGCACCGGTCAGCACGATTGCCCTGATGCCGGGCCGGGTGTCCAGCTCGGCCAGCGTGGCCCGCAGGGCGGCGATCAGTCCGGCTGACAGCGCGTTCCGCCGGGCGGGCCGATTCAGCGTCACCAGCGCAACGCTGTCGCGCTGCTCACACAGGACATCAGCCATGGCCGCCTCCAGCTCGCTCGGTCACCGGCCACCAGATCGTATGCCACGGCGCATGCTCCGGCCCGTCATCCCGTGCGCCGCTTCCTCCAGAGCGACCGCGAGCCGCGCGGATCGCGCGTCGTCGCGTCGAGCGTGCCGCGCGAGGCGCCGCTGGCGTACCGTGATCACGGGGCCCATCGAGGAGACGCCGTGCAGATTCCCGTGCTCGACCGCCCGAACAGCTTCGCCCAGGAGCTCTTCGCGCCGTTACCCGCGCGCTACGACCGGCTCGCCGAGGTGCTGTCGTTTGGCCAGAACGCTCGCTGGCGGCGCGCCATGGTCGATCACATCGTGGACGGCGACCAGCCGCGCCTCGTCCTTGATGTGGCCGCCGGGACCGCAGGCGTCTCGCTGCAGATCGCCGAGCGCACCGGGGCGCGGGTCATCGGCCTCGACCTGACCCGTGCCATGCTCGCGCAGGGCGCGCGGAATATCACGGCCGCCGGCGCCGGTGGCCTCGTTACCCTCGTGAACGCCGGGGCCGAGCGGCTTCCGTTTGCAGACGGGTCCATGGACGCGCTCACCTTCACCTACCTGCTCAGGTACGTCAGCGATCCGCAGGCCGTGCTCGCGGAGCTAGCCAGGGTAGTCCGGCCGGGCGGTGTGGTGGCGAGCCTGGAGTTCAACGTGCCACCGTCGGCGTTCTGGCGATTCTGGTGGCACGGCTACACGCGGCTCGTCTTGCCGCTCGGCGGCCTGATCACCGGCGGCAGCCGGTGGTATGGGGTCGGCCGCTTCCTCGGGCCGAGCATCTCCCAGCACTACCGCCGGTACCCCATCGACTGGACGGTGCGAGCCTGGGAGCAGGCGGGCCTGCGGGACGTCGGCTACGCGGTCATGAGCTTGGGCGGCGGCCTGGTCATGTGGGGAACCCGAGCGGGTGGGTGAGCAGCCAGCGGCTGGCATGCCCGGCCCCGACGCCGAGCCGCCGCCAGGCGCCAGCGTCGCTGCGCAAACCGCGGGCACGGCGCGACCCGCCTACTACGCCGCGGGGCCTGGCCGACTGCGGGACTGGTGGACGCTACTGCACCCGCCCTACACCGCCTGGCATCTGTCCTACGTCGTGATCGGCGCGGCTCTGGCGCCGCACGTGACGCTGCAGCCGCTGGCCGCCACGCTCATCGCGTTCTTTCTGGCGGTCGGGCTGGCCGCACACGCGCTTGATGAGTACCACGGCCGCCCGCTGCGCACCCAGATACCCAGCCGGGTGCTGATCGCCGTCGCAGCGGTGGGGCTGGCTGGCGCCATTGCCCTTGGTGTTGTCGGCGTGCTGCGCGTCGGCTGGGTCCTGATTCCGTTCCTCGTCGTCGGACCGTTGCTGGTCGTCGCCTACAACGCGGAGTTGTTCGGCGGGATTGTGCACACCGACGCGGGCTTCGCCGCCGCCTGGGGCGCGTTCCCGCTGCTGACGTCTTATGTCGCGCAGACCGGCACGCTATCGGCGGGCTCCGTGCTGGCGGGCGCGGCCGCGTTCGGCCTGTCGGCCGCTCAGCGCAGCCTCAGCACGCCCGCCCGGCTTGTGCGCCGCCGATCAACGAGCGTCACCGGCCGCATCACGCTCGCTGACGGGGACACGCTGATCATCGACGCCGACCGGCTGCTCGACCCGCTGGAGCGGGCGCTGCGCGCGATGTCGTGGAGCGTCGTCCTGCTCGCCGCGGCCCTCGCGGTCGCCCGCCTCGGCTGAACCGCGCCGTTGGTGCGGCTCAGTGCGCCCCGTGAGCTGCCGCCACGATGTCGGGGGGCCCCTGCAACGCCTCCCGAACGATGGGGTCGTCGTTGGTGCCGAGCACGCGCCAGTCCTCGCCGTCCGCCAGGACCTTCTCGGCGCCGCGGATGCTGCGGAAGTCGCCGCTACCGCCGAGTGCTGGCGGCTGCGTGCCCGCCGCCAGTGCCTTCGCCGACCGCAGCAGCAGCCGGTGCATCCGGATCACGGCGACGTCGGTGCTGCCCAGGTGCTCCCGGGTGCGGTCGTAGATGGGACCGGCCGTCTCGGTCGCCATGGCGTCCTGGCTGCGGAAGTCCCTGATGCCGCTGTAGGAGGTGCCCTTCTGCGCCACCCGGTCGATCAGATAGTCGTTGTCGCGAGTGTAGGTGCGCGCCACGATGCCCTGCCGCGGCATCATCTCGAACGGGTACTTCTCGTAGGTGAAGAACGGCGGTCCGCCGAGACCGCGGGGGTTGGCCGGCGGCTGAGCCGTGAAGTTGTACCGGTAGGTGGTGTAGTCGTCGGCCGGCACCACGAAGATCTGCCGGGTGCTGAACGGGATCTGGGCGATGATGTTGCTGGCCGGGAAGATGTAGGCGGTGATCCGCGCGTGCCGGTAGCCGTTCGGGGTGTCGCGGATCCCGGCGTAGCGGAACCCGTGCCAGGTGTCGTCGACCTCGATGAGGGCGCGCGGGTCGTGCCGCCAGAACTTCATCGACATGTAGCCCGACGGGTATCCCGGCTTGTCGGTGCCGTCGTCGGGAACGTCGTCGATGGCGTCGAACTGGTGCAGGTTGGAGATGTGGGCAGTGTCCACGTCGCCGTCCATCGACTGCACCCAGTTGCAGTAGATGATCTCCTTGGCCGCCGCGACGTGCTCCGCGGGCAGGCTTTCCGTGCCGAAGTCGCGGAACGGGGTCATGGTCTCCGCCGGCCCCAGGTAGGCCCAGACGATCCCGCCGGACTCGTGTACCGGGTATGACGTGATCTTGATTCGGTGCGCGAACGGGTGCAGCTCGCTCCGCTGGTCGATGCACTGGCCGTGCACGTCAAACTTCCAGCCGTGATAGACGCAGCGCAGTCCGCGCTCCTCGTTACGGCCGTAGAACAGCGAGGCGCCCCGGTGCGGGCACTGCTCCTCGATCAGGCCGATGTCGCCGCCCGAGTCGCGGAAGGCCACAAGATCCTCGCCGAGCAGCCGGATCCTGGCTGGCGGCCCGTCCGGCTCGTCTATCTCGGAGCTGAGGCACGCCGGAATCCAGTAGCGGCGCAGCAGATCGCCCATGAGCGTGCCGGGGCCGACTCGCGTCAGGATCTCATTGTCTTCCCGCGACAGCACGGGCAGCCTCCTTCAGCCGGCCTGCTGGCTCGCCGCCTCGGCTCCGCTGCAGCCAGCCAGCGCAGGCAGCGATTCCCGACCCTCCAGTCTCACCCGCAAACGCTCCTTGTGTCTGCGAGCCTCCCGGCGTGCGGCAGCCATGTTGGCCGCCACAGCGCTGACCGCCAGATCACAGCGCATCCTGCCGCTGCAGGTACTTGATCGCCACATAGCCGAACGGGATCGGCAGCCAGAACGTCAGCAGCCGGAACAGCAGCACCGCGCTCAGCGCGAACGCGACCGGCACGTGGGCGATCGTGGTCAGCGCGCCGGACAGCGCGATCTCGATGGCTCCCAGGCCGCCCGGCGTGGGCACGACGGACCCGATCGCCTGGCCGGTCAGGAAGACCACGCCGACCGCGAAGAACGCGGCGTGCGCGCCGACCGCGAGCACCGAGACCTGCAGGCAGAGGATGTAGCCGAAGGTCACCAGCAGCGCGCCGCCGATCCCCTCCGCCAGCTTGGCAGGCCGCTGCGCGACGTCGAGCAGCCGCGGGATGACCTGGCTGAGCGTGGGGGCCAGCCGGGACCGGACCAGCCTGCGACCGGCCGGTACCGCCAGCACGCCCAGCGCGACGGCCGCGATACCGGCCAGCGCGAAATATGCCCAGCCTGGCGGCCGGAACGGCGCCTGGTGCGTGCCGCCGGTGATCGCAATGAAGATGACCAGCAGCGTCATGTGCACGCCGAAGGCGATGACCTGCGAGACGGCCACGCTGGATGCGGCGTCGGCCGAGGCGACCTTCGCCTTGTGCAGGTAGCGGAGGTTGAGCGCCACTCCCCCGACCGCGGCGGGTGCGACCAGCGTCACAAACGACCCAGCGACCTGGGCCAGCACGGTCCGCGCGAACCGCAGCTTCTCCAGCACGAAGCCCGATAGCGACCAGGAGGCGCCCGCGTAGGTGACCGCTGAGAACGCCAGTCCCACGAGGATCCAGCGCCAGTCGGACTGACGCAGCACCGGCACGAAGTTCCGCCGTTCGAGCTGGCCGATGACAAGGTAGGTGGCGATCACGAGGGCCACCAGCGTCACGACGCCGCGCGGCTTGATCCGCTCGAGTTGCTCGAGCTCCGGGCCCGGCTCGGGCGCGGTGCCGATCAGCCTCTTCCGCAGGGCGGGCAGGACGTCCTTGCGGCGCCGCAGGGTCGCTCGCGTGGACCGGTGCAGCACCACCGGCTGGAGCAGCGGCACCAGGCTCGTCACCATGGCCTGGCCGAGCTTCTGCCTGGCCACCGACGCGGCCCGGTCGGGCCCCACGAGCAGTGCTGTCGCCGCGGTGAGCTGGGCCAGGTCCAGCCGGATCTGCAGGTCGGTGGCCGCGACGTCGCCGTCGCCGGGATCTAGCAGCAGCACCGTGCCGTTGGTCCCGGCACCGGTGACAAGGACGTGGTCCGGGATCAGCGAGCGATGCGTGACCCGGTGCTTGTGCAACTGCAGAACGGCATCCCAGACCGCGCCGAGAAGCTCGTCGGACGGCGGGTACGGCAGGTCGGCGAGCGTAGTCCCGGTGCAGTGCAGGGTGGCGACGGCCGCCGCCTCAGGTCCGACGCGCAGCGCCGCGAGCAGTCTCGGGGTCGGCACGCCAGCGTCCTCGACCGCGTACGCCATCAGCGCGCGGCGCTCGACCGCACGACTCACGGTCACGGGCACGCTGCGGGATGCCTGGCTGGTCAGCCGCAGTCGCCGGTACAGCCGGTAGAGAAAGTCCGCTGCCTGCTGGTCTCGGTCGAAGACCGTCACGTCCAGCCGCTCGCCGTCCCCGGTCTTGGCGGTATACCGTCGGCTCTCGGTCCGGCTGTCCGGAACCCGGCGGATTTCGACGATGCGGCCGATGGTGAGGCTCAGCGCCGCGGCGATCTCGGCCGCGGGTGGCCGTTCCGACGGGGTTCCGGTCAGGTACCGCAGCCCGCTCCCGACCGCGGCTCCGAGCGCCAGCGTAATCAGCAGGGACAGGACCGTTGAGGTGTCGTGCACGAGCGCGACGCTGGTCAGGCAGTAGAAGGTGATCGCCACCGCGAACCAGGTCCGCCAGCGGCCCCGGCCCGACAGCCCGATCACCGTCAGGTAGGCGGCCAGCGCGGCGAGATAGGGATCAAGCGCCGTCACTCCGGCCGGGGTGACGGCCGGGGTGACGGACCTGACCAGCGCCCGGTAGAGGTCATGCAGCGACGAAAGCCGCAGCAGTTCCGAGCA
This sequence comes from Streptosporangiaceae bacterium, assembly GCA_030040815.1. The sequence goes on along the minus strand of JASHSZ010000732.1, from coordinate 2,958 downwards.
ACTGGTCGCCACTCCCGCTGCGATCAGCCCGATCACGACCGCCTCGATGAACTGGCGAACCTGGCCGATGACGACCTGCCGGATCGCGAGCGCTATAGGCAGGACGAGCAGCGCGATAAACGCGAGCGTGTGCAGCGGCGCCACCAGGCCCCTGGGCAGGTGCTCGCTGACATCGCGCTCAAACCCGGCGGCCGTATGGGTGAGCAGCAGCGCGAGCCCGATGAGGACCGCGACCTCCAGGATGGAGGTAAAGCACCGCAGCAGGTCAGTGGGCATCCGGATGCGCGGCTCGAGCTGATCTTCGACCACGAGGCCCGCGGTCTGACCGGCCGACCGGGCTGGCGGCACCCCCGCCGCCGCCATGAGCGCGCCCGGCGGGGCGAGCCCATCAGGGGCCGCTGGCGGACGGGCCGGCGGCCGTCGCCGCGACAGCCTCACCCGCCGATAGTTTCATCTAATCGGCGACGAGCACGACTTGCCCCGCAGAACGGGCGACGTATTGTGCTGATATGCCCGCCAGCGACGTCCCGGCCGCTCTCGCTGCGGAGGCCGCGGCGCTCTGCGCGGCCCTGGCCGGGCTGACCGCCGCCGACCTCGACCGCGCCAGCCCCTGCCCGCCGTGGACGGCCGGCGAGCTCACCTGTCATGTGATCATCGGAGCGCGAAGGATCGCCCAGGCCCTACACGGGCCCGATGATCCCGCCGCGTCGCTCATCACGACCGTCGGGTACTACCGCGCGGACGAGCGCTTCTCGTCCGGCGTCGACGCGGAGCGCATTGACGCGGCACAGGACCTCGCGCGGCTGCTCGGCGAGCCGGACGCCATCCGCAGCGAGCTGACTCGCGCCTGTGCGGAGTCCGTCGGGCTGCTGGCCCAGGCGCCAGCCGACCGAGCCGTCCGCACCCGGCACGGCGACTGGATGCTGCTGGCCGACTTCGCTCGCACGAGGGTCGTCGAGCTCGGCCTGCACGGGCTCGACCTCGCGCTCGCGCTGAACCTGCCGCCGTGGCTCACCGGGGAAGCCGCGGCCGTGCTGGAGGATCTGCTGCTGCCAGCCGGGAACGCGGCCAGCCTGCGCGCCGAACTCGGCTGCGCTCGGGCCGCCCTGATCGCGATGCTGACCGGGCGGGCCGACCCGGCACCGGCTCAGGCCGCCGTGCTCGCGAGCGCCGGGGCGATCCGGCTCGCGCTAGGCCAGCCCGGCTGACCGGGCACCGCCGTGGCCATGCCCCATAACCGCGACGGGAACCCAGCCTGGCACCGGCTGAGCATGCAGCTGCGAGCGGATCCGGAATCCATGGGAGCGAGATTGCACTGGCCATAGCCAGTGCAATCTCGCTCCCACGACCGCGGGCAGCGCGATGATTGCCGGATGGCCGACATGATCCTGCGCAATGCCCGGCTGGCCGGCACGCAGACGCCCACCGACCTCGGCGTCCAGGACGGGCGCATCGTGGCCGTTGGCGCCGCCGACAGCGCTCCCGAGACCATCGACCTTGGCGGCAGGCTCGTCACGCCGCCGCTGGTCGAGCCGCACATTCACCTGGATGCGGTGCTCACGGTCGGCCAGCCGCGGCCGAACGTGTCCGGCTCGCTGTTCGAAGGCATCGCCGTCTGGGCGGACCGGGTCGCCGACCTGAGCTATGACGACGTGCAGTCCAGGGCGCGGCAGGTGCTGCGATGGCAGCTCGCCTGCGGCGTCCAGCACGTCCGCAGCCACGTCGATGTCTCCGATCCGCAGCTTCGGGCGCTCCGGGCGCTGATCGACCTGCGCGAGGAGTCCCGCGGACTCATCGACCTGCAGCTCGTCGCGTTCCCGCAGGTGGGTATGTTCTCCCTCGAGGCGGGCCAGGACCTGATGCGCCAGGCAGTCCGGCTGGGCGCCGATGTGGTCGGCGGGATTCCGCACTACGAGCTGACTCGCGAGGACGGCGTCGAATCGGTGAAGTTCGCCATGGCGCTGGCCGACGAGCATGGTCTCGCCGTTGACATCCACTGCGACGAGACCGACGACGACCACTCCCGGTTCGTCGAGGTGATGGCGGCCGAGACGATCCGCCGCGGCATGTCCGGCCGGGTCACGGCGAGCCACACCACCGCCATGCATTCCTATAACGGCGCGTACGCGTACCGGCTCATCACCAACATCGCCAGGGCTGGCCTGCACATGGTGACGAACCCGCTGGACAACGCGGTGCTGCAGGGCCGGTTCGACACCGGCCCGATCCGGCGCGGCCACACCAGGATCAAGGAGCTGCAGGCCGCGGGCGTCAACGTGTGCATCGGGCACGACTCGGTGATGGACCCGTGGTACCCGCTCGGCTACGGCGACCCGCTGCAGGCCGCGTTCGTGCTGGCGCACCTCGGCCAGCTTTCCGGTGACGCAGAGCTTAGGCGCCTGATCGAGATGATCACCGTGAACCCGGCGGCTGCGCTCGGCGTGCCGGACTACGGCCTGCGGCCCGGCGGGCCGGCCGACCTGGTGGTGTTCGACGCGCCGACTGAGGCGGACGCGCTGCGGCTGGTAGCGCCGCGGACGCTGGTGCTGCGCGGCGGCAGGGTCCTCGCCCGGTCGACCCCCGCGCAGCACACCGTGCTCTGGGCCAGTGTCGAGGAGCCCGTGACATTTCTGCGCAGCTAGCAAGTGGGTGGCCCGTTGCTACTGCCAGCGCGATAGCTCCTCGGCACCGACACCGGTCGGGATGCCCCCCGTCGGTGCCAGCTTCGCCCGCTGGCGCCGGGCAGGACGCTGGCCAGGCGTCGGCGTCGTGACCCGCCGAATCTTCATCTGACGCGAGCTGGCCTCACGGCTGCCACCAGGGCCTGGACGCGCGGTGGCTGGGCGCGGTGCCGACCGGCTCTCGCTCCCGCGGAGTGGTCAGGCCGAGGTCCGCTGGCCTCGGGGCAGGCTCTCCGCCGACTGGCGGCGCCTCCGGGGCTGGCGCGTGGTGCGCGCT
>JASHSZ010000731.1 GCA_030040815.1 Streptosporangiaceae bacterium | reverse complement strand
TCGTCGTCGTCGAATTCCTCGTCGTCGAACTCATACTCGTCATCGTCATAGCTGTTGACGGGCTCATATTCGGCGTCGAACTCGTCCTCCGCGTCGAAGGCTTCTTCGTCGCGGGGCGTGTCGAGGTCGTCCGCGTACGTCATGTTTCCCCCACGGATCTGGGTGGTGATGACCTGTCTGGGTGGTGATGACCTGGCACCTCGCGTGCGCTGGGACATACCCCGCGCTGCCACACTGAAGCCATGCTACGGCCAGTCGTCGCGGTCGTGGGGCCGACGGCGGCAGGGAAGTCCGAACTCTCGCTGTCGCTTGCGCACGCACTTGACGGCGAGGTGGTGAACGCCGACTCCATGCAGTTGTACCGAGGCATGGATATCGGCACGGCGAAGCTCTCCCGCGCGGAGCAGGCCGGTGTGCCACACCACCTGCTTGACATCTGGCCCGTGACCCAGACGGCCAGCGTGTCGGAGTACCAGGCACACGCGCGGCGGATCATTGAAGACATCCGCGCCCGCGGGCGGACGCCCATCGTGGTCGGTGGGTCGGGCCTGTATGTCCGGGCCGCGATCGACAAGCTTGAGTTCCCTGGCACCGACCCGGAGCTGAGGGCCAGCCTTGAGGACGAGCTGGCGCGAGTCGGGTCGGTCGCGCTGCACGCGAAGCTCGCAACAGTCGACCCGGCGGCCGCGGCTGCCATCCTGCCGGGCAACGGACGGCGGATCGTCCGGGCGCTTGAGGTCGTCGAGCTGTCCGGTCAGCCATTCTGCGCCACGCTCCCGGACTACGAGGCCATCTACCCGGCCGTGCAGCTCGGCGTCGAGATCCCCCGGACGGCACTGGACCAGCGGATCGTTGCTCGGCTAGCGCGGATGTGGGACCAGGGCTTGGTCGATGAAGTGCGGCGGCTCGAGCGGGTCGGCTTGCGTAAGGGCCGTACCGCTAGCCGGGCCCTCGGCTACGCGCAAGTGCTCAGGTTCCTAGCAGGTGAGTGGACGGAGGCCGAGGCTGCCGCCCAGGCGGTGCAAGCGACGCGGCGCTTCGTCCGGCGGCAGGAGTCGTGGTTCAGGCGGGACCCGCGAATCGTGTGGCTGCCGGCTGATCCCAATATCGCTGACCGAGCGCTGGCGGTTGTCAAGTCGGTGTAGCGGGCAACGGCAGGGATTACTGGTTCCGTTTCAGCTGCACCATGAGTGCCTGCCGTCGACCGCTTGGCAAGAGCTGGCAACTGCGCGGCTAGCATCGGGCTCATGCGATTCGCCAAGGGGCACGGGACGGGGAACGACTTTGTGATCGTTCCGGACCTCGATGCGGAGCTTGAACTCACGCCTGGGCTTGTCGTGGCGCTGTGCGATCGGCACTTCGGGATCGGGGCTGACGGGGTGCTGCGGGTCGTTCGTGCGGACGCAGTCGAGGGGGGCGCGCACGGCCAGGCGACGGAATGGTTCATGGACTACAGGAATGCCGACGGCAGCATCGCGGAGATGTGCGGGAACGGAGTCCGCCTTTTCGTGCAGTACCTGCTTGAGGAGGGCCTGGCCGTCGGGCCGAACGTGGCTGTGGCCACGCGGGCCGGTATCCGCAGCGTTCACGCCGAGGCGGACGGGCAGTTCACCGTGGACATGGGACCCGTGGTGGTGCTCGGGGAGGGCGCCGTCGAGGCGGGCGGCCAGCTACTCGCCGGGCTTGCCGTCGCGCTCGGGAACCCCCATCTGGCCTGCGTGGTCGATCAGCCGGTCGAGGCGATCGACCTCAGTTCCCCGCGAGCGCTCGGGTCGGCCGCGCCGGCCGACGACGTCAACATCGAGGTCGTTCGCGTTACCGGAGCGCGCGAGGTCACTATGCGCGTTCATGAGCGTGGCTCCGGGCTGACCCTGTCCTGCGGCACTGGAGCGGTCGCCGCGGCGGTTGCGGCGGCCTGGTCGGCTGGGGAGCGGCCGGGCGAGTGGCTGACCGCGCCATGGACGGTGCGCGTACCCGGCGGCAGGCTGACCGTAGCGCTGAGCGCCACCGCCAGCCTGCTCACCGGGCCTGCTGAGATAGTCGCCCGCGGTCGGCTCGGGGACGGCTGGCTGGCGCGCCAGCGGCGGCCAGCCGAGATTGGCTCCGGCTGAGCCACAGTCACGAGCCAGCAGGGCGCCGGGCGAGGCTCGGCCCAGGCTGCGCGACGAGCCGCAGCCCAGGTCGACCATGGTCCAGCCGGTCCGCACCCGCAGCGATGGCCGGTCGGCGCGCTCCCGGCGCGGCCCGTGACTTCGGGCAGCGAGGTGGTACCGCTCTGCGGTCTGCTGCCGCGCGAGCTCCGTGATCGTGTACTGGTTCATCTGAATGGTCTCCTCATAGCGGTTGCCGCGGCAGGGCGGCAGACGGTCCTATTCGGCTTCTGCGGGCGCCGGGTTGACGGGATCGCGGTGGTCGGTGCGGGCCCTGATCACGTGGATGTCACCGCTCACGGTGCGAGCCCGGATCTCCACCGTCGGCCCTCCTGGCCCGGTCGCCTCGGCGCTCTCAACCTCATCGAGATCGCTGCGCACGGTCCCACTCAGGCTGGACAGCTCCAGGTAGACGCCGATGCCCGGCAACACCGCCACCTCGACGTCGCCGGACGTGCTGTTGAGCTCGACCTCGCCGGAGGCGACGGCGCCGACCTGTACATCCCCGGTGGCGGTCCTGGTGGTTATGGACCTGGCGCAGTAGCCGAGGACGACGTCACCGCTGGCGCTGTTGACGCGGACGGCGCCGTCGACCTGGGTTGCCCTAATGTCGCCGGACGCGGTGTGCACAGTCAGGTCGCCGCCGACCTGTGCCAGCAGCACGTCGCCGCTAGCGGTCCGGGCCGTGACGTCCCCAGTAACGGTCGATGCGGTGAGGTCACCGCTGGCCGTGTTGATCGTGAGGCTGCTCACCTCGCCAACGCACGACAGGTCTGCCGAGGCGGTCTTGGCGGCGCAGCTCGATCCGACCGGGGCCTTGATCGTGAGGTCGAGGCCGCTCCAGCGGCGGAACGACCCGTAGCGCGGACCGCGGACATAGAGCTGGCCGTCGTCGAATTCGACCTGAACCTGGTCGAGCCCGTCGGCGTCTCTGGAGCTGGGGCTAGGGACGACGTCGACGACGACGGTGTCGGTCGGCTCGCCGGCCAGGACGATGCTTCCCGATGTCCAGGAGTCGATGGCGATGTCGATGGGGTCGGAGCAGGGGAAATCCCACCTGGTCATGGCAGTGCCCTTCGGTTGGGTGCGGAGGTAATGGCTGGCGTCAGCTTCGGGCGAAGCCGGTGTACCGCTTGCCCGGGCCCTTGCGGCCGGCCGGCGGAGACGATGACCGTGTACGTGGCCCGCCTCCCGAGGGCTCGAGGGCCCGGCTGATGGCCCGGACCAGCCAGGCGTTGACCGACATCCCGCCGGTGACCGCCGCAGCCTCGACTCGGGCCTTCAGGCTCTCTGAAAGCCGAAGTGTGACCCTGGCGCTGCCGGCGTCGTCGCCTGCCTCTGTGGGCTCGGGGCCGGTCTCGTCAGTGCCGTGAGTCACGGTGACGACGAACTCCGGTTGCGTGCCCGTCAGCCGGACGTCGATGGTCGCGCCGTCAAGCCCGGCAGTGATCTCGTCGGCTGCCGCAGACAGGACGTCCAGCAGCGCAAGCCGGATCGATGAGTCCAGTGTCTCGGAGATCATCTCGGCGGC
>JASHSZ010000730.1 GCA_030040815.1 Streptosporangiaceae bacterium | reverse complement strand
GGTCGCCGACGCCATCTCTGACGCGGTCCTGGACGCGGCGCTCGCGAGCGACCCCTACTCGCGCGTGGCCTGCGAGACGCTGATCACCACGGGCATGGTCGTACTCGCGGGTGAGATCACCACGCCGCGCAACCTTGACTACGCGCAGATCGCGCGCGACACCGTGACCCGGATCGGCTACGACAACGGCGATTGCGGATTCGACGGCCGGACCTGCGCGGTACTGGTGGCACTCGACAAGCAGTCACCCGACATAGCCCAGGGCGTCGACGAGGCACACGAGATCCGCGACAAGCAGTCCGACGACGACCTCGACCGAGCCGGGGCTGGCGATCAGGGGATGATGTTCGGCTATGCCACCGACGAGACGCCCGAGCTCATGCCGATGCCGATCGCGCTGGCGCACCGGCTGGCCCGGCGGCTCGCCGCCGTCCGCAAAGACGGCACCCTGCCGTACCTGCGGCCGGACGGCAAGACCCAGGTGAGCATCCGCTACATCGGCAACGTGCCGGTCGGGGTCGAGCGGGTACTGATCTCCGCCCAGCACGCGCCCGATGTCTCGGTGGATGAGATCCGCGAGGACCTCTGGAACCACGTGGTGACCCCGGTGCTGCCGGCCGAGCTCTACGACGCTGCCGCGCTGCACGTCGGCCTGCTCGTCAACCCGACAGGGCGGTTCGTCATCGGCGGACCCGTCGGCGACGCTGGCCTGACCGGCCGCAAGATCATCGTCGACACCTACGGCGGGTACGCGCGCCACGGCGGCGGGGCGTTCTCCGGCAAGGACCCGTCCAAGGTCGACCGCAGCGCCGCCTACGCGGCGCGTCATCTGGCCAAGAATGTCGTAGCGGCAGGCCTTGCCCGGCGAGCCGAGGTTCAGGTCGCGTACGCGATCGGCGTGGCCAGGCCGGTGTCGCTGCTCGTCGAGACGTTCGGCACCGAGCGGGTGAGCCGGGATCTGATCATGCGGCTCGTCACCGAGCAGTTCGACATGCGCCCGGCCGCGTTCCGGCGCGACCTGGACCTGCACCGCCCGATCTACTCGCAGACGTCGGCGTACGGCCACTTCGGCCGCACCGACCTCGACCTGCCGTGGGAGCGGACCGACCGCGCGGCCGCGCTGCGCGCGGCGGCCGGCCTGCCGGCCCTCTCGGCCGGGGGGACCGGGCCGGCAGATGCGGTGGCCGCAGCGGTGTGACCGATGACGACCGTCGCTGAACAGCCGGCGACCGCTCCGGGCGGCGCACCGGCCGGCCCGCCTGGCGCTGACATCGCCAGGCTCGTGATGTGGTGCCTGGACCGGCCAGGGATCATCGCCAGTGTCGCCTCGTTCCTGCACCGCAACGGGGCCAACATCGTGCAGTCCGACCAGTACTCCAGCGACCCGACCGGCGGCCGGTTTTTCCTGCGAGTGGAGTTCCACCTGCCGAAGCTGGCTGCCCGGCTTCCGGGCCTAGAGCGGGCGTTCGCCCTCGAGGTAGCGGACCCGCTCGACGCCCAGTTCCGGCTGCGGGACACCGCGGCGCGATCCCGGGTCGCGCTGTTCGTGTCCCGCTACGACCACTGCCTGCTCGACCTGCTGTGGCGGGAGCGACGCGGCGAGCTGCCGATCACGACCGTGCAGGTGGTCTCCAATCACGAGAACCTGCGCGCGGATGTGGCCTCGTTCGGCGTCCCATACGAGTGTGTCCCGGTGACCGCGGCGACCAAGCCGGAAGCCGAGCAGCGCGAGCTGGACCTCCTCCGTGGCCGCGTCGACCTGATCGTGCTGGCCCGGTATATGCAGGTGCTGTCGCCAGACTTCCTCGACCGGTGCGGCGTGCCGATCATCAACATCCATCACTCGTTCCTGCCGGCTTTCGCCGGTCGCGCGCCCTATGAGCGGGCGAAGGAACGCGGTGTCAAACTGATCGGCGCCACCGCGCACTATGCCACGGTCGACCTCGACGAGGGACCGATCATCGAGCAGGACGTCGTCCGGGTGTCGCACCGGGACAGTGTCGCGGAACTCGCCCGGCGCGGCGCCGACATCGAACGGACCGTGCTCTCGCGCGCCGTTTCCTGGCACTGCGAGGACCGCGTGCTCCTCGACGGCCGCACCGCGATCGTTTTCTGACCCGTCGCGCACCGGGCAGGCCGGCTAGCCGCGCCGGGCGAGTTGCAGGATCGGTTCTGCGTCGGCACGGAATAACAGCCTCGCGTCCCAGCCTCAGGCAGCCGTATGATGGTCGCATGGCTATTTTCTGGAGCCTGCTTCGTTACGGGCCGCGCTGACGAATAAACGTCCGCGTGGCCGCCCCTCGTGCTTCGAGGGGCTTTTTCATTTCTCGAGGACAACGGCGACCCGGCGAAAGGCACGAGGCGATGACCAACCAGCAGGCCGAGCCCCCATTCCGCTATAACGCCCGGATGGCAGCAGAAATCGAGCTGCGCTGGCAGGACCGGTGGGAGGCGGACGGCACCTTTCACACCGCCAACCCCGCTGGCCCGCTGTCGGCAGGCTTCGACCGCGCAGCCGACCGACCGAAATTCTTCGTGGCGGACATGTTCCCTTATGCCAGCGGCGCGGGCATCCACGTCGGCCATCCCATCGGGTATATCGCCACCGACGTCTACGCACGCTACCTGCGCATGACCGGCCACCACGTGCTGCACGCGATGGGCTTCGATGCCTTCGGGCTGCCAGCGGAGCAGTTCGCGCTGGAGACCGGTCAGCATCCGCGCGTGTCCAGCCGCCAGAACATCGACACCATGCGCGCGCAGCTGCGCCGCATGGGCATGGGCTACGACCCCCGGCGCAGCATCGAGACCTCAGACCCCCGGTTCTACCGGTGGACACAGTGGATGTTCCTGAAGATCTGGGACAGCTGGGTCGATGAGCGCACTGGCCAGGCCCGGCCTATCGCGGAGCTGGTTGCCGCGTACGCCTCGGGCGATCGCCCGGTGCCAGGCGGTGGCGCCTGGGCCGCGCTGACGGCCGTGCAGCAGCGCAGGCTGGTCGATGATCGCCGACTGGCCTACCTGGCGGTCGAACCGGTGAACTGGTGTCCGGGCCTGGGCACGGTGCTGGCCAACGAGGAGGTGACCGCCGACGGCCGCAGCCACATCGGCGGCTTCCCCGTTTACCGGCGCCCGATGCGGCAGTGGATGATGCGCATCACCACCATGGCCCAGCGCCTGATGGACGACCTGGATGAGCTGTCCTGGCCAGAGAACATCAAGCAACTGCAGCGCAACTGGATCGGCGCGAGCGACGGCGCGGATATCGTCCTGCCGATCGCCGGCGGCCCGGGCTGTCAGATCGAGGTATTCACCACCCGGCCGGACACCCTGTACGGCGCGACCTTCGTGGTGCTGGCACCCGAGCACCCGATGGCGGATCGCCTGGTGCGCGAGACATGGCCGGACGCGACCCCGCCGCGCTGGCGCGGCGAGCCAGCCGCCCCGCATCCAGCGGCGGCGGTCAGCGCGTACCGGGCGGCCACCGCCCGGCTGAGCGACCGTCAACGGACGGCGGGCGCGGCCAAATCTGGCGTGTTCACCGGCAGCTACGCGGTCAATCCGATCAGCGGCGAGTCAATGCCGGTCTTCGTGGCCGACTACGTGCTGCCGGGCTACGGTACCGGCGCGATCATGGCAGTGCCCGCGCACGACCAGCGGGACGCAGACTTCGCGCGCGAGTTCGGGCTGAAGGTCCGCGCGGTGACCGGCCCTGAGGGCGACTACATCGAGGCCCCAGGACCCCCGCTGGCCGGCCTGGATACCCGTGGCGCCATCGACGCAACCGCTGCCTGGCTGGAACGCACCGGCTTCGGGCACGCGGCCCGTCGCTACCGGCTGCGCGACTGGCTGTTCTCCCGTCAGCGGTACTGGGGCGAGCCGTTCCCGATCGTGTATGACGACAGCGGAGCGCCCATTGGGCTGCCCGAGCGGGAACTGCCCGTGCCGATCCCCGAACTGACCGACTTCAGGCCCGACCCCGACCAGGATGACGACAGCGAGCCGGTGCCGCCGCTGGCGCGCGCGGCGAACTGGGTGACCGTGGAACTGGACCTGGGTGACGGGCTGCACACCTATCGGCGCGAGCTGAACACGATGCCGCAGTGGGCCGGATCCTGCTGGTACTACCTGCGCTACACCGACCCGGACAACGACGAAGCGTTCGCCGACCCGGAGGCGGAACGGTATTTCATGGCACCGGGCGGCGTGGACCTGTACGTCGGCGGCGCCGAGCATGCGGTGCTGCACCTGCTGTACGCGCGGTTCTGGCACAAGGTGTTGTACGACCTGGGGCTGGTGTCCACCCCTGAGCCGTTCGCGCGGCTGGTGAACCAGGGCATGATCACCGCGGACGCGTTCACCGACGAGCGTGGCCGCTACGTCCCGGCACACGACGTGACGCGGGAGCCCGACGGCTCGGTCAGCTACCGCGGTCGGCCGGTAACCAGGCGGTCCGGAAAGATGGGCAAAAGCCTGAAGAACGGCATCAGCCCGGATGAGATGTACGAGCGGTACGGGGCGGACACGCTGCGGCTGTACGAGATGTCGATGGGACCGATCGAATCCGATAAGCCCTGGCAGACCGACGACGTGGTCGGAGTACACCGCTTCCTGCAGCGGCTGTGGCGCACCATGATCGACGAGCAGACCGGCGAGCTGACGGTCGGTGACGTGCCGCTGGATGCGGACGCGCTGCACGCGCTCCACGCGACGATCGCCGCCGTGCGCCGCGACTTCGGCCTGCTGCGCTTCAACACCGCGATCGCCCGGCTGATGGAGCTGACGACGATGGCAGCGAGGATCTCGGCGGGAGCGAGAGCCCTGCCGCGTGATCTGGCCGAGCCGCTGGTCCTGATGGTGGCGCCGCTGGCACCGCACGTTGCCGAAGAGCTGTGGGCCCGGCTGGGCCACGGCCAGTCGCTGGCCTACGCCGACTACCCGGCAGCCGACGCCGACCTGGCCGCCGAGCGATCGGTCTCCGTGCCTGTTCAGGTCAACGGCAGGACGCGGTTCACCATCACGGTGCCGTCCGGAGCGGGCAAGGACGCAATCGAGTCGGTCCTGGCCGGACATCCGGGCTTCGCCGAGCACACAGCCGGCCGCACGATCGAGCGACTGGTGATCGTGCCGGGCCGGATAGTGAACGTGGTGACCTCTGTCTCCACGCCAGCATCCTCGGCGTCATGACCAGCACTCAAGAGGGCGCCGCCTCTGTGCCAGGTGCGGGAGGGGCTGAGGTCAGACCGCGGCGGTAATCAGCCGGTAGCCGAGGTCAACCTGGGTCAGTTGCAGCAGTCCGGCGTGGTCGCGCTGCCAGCGGCCCGACCGCAGGTCCGCAGCCAGCCGGGCCAGTCCGGCCGCGACCATGCCGCTGCCGGTCAACGTGAACAGTGACATCCCGGTCCGCACGGCGGGGTCGAGATAGGCATCCGGGCGCCGCCAGAAGGCGCCGGCGAACCCATCGAGGCAGTCGTGCGGCACGAGGACCGGGGTGACGACCGGATTAACCAGCAGCGGTAGCAGGCGCTCCGCCGGCACGGCCAGCGCGGAGTCGGTGGCCCGCGCTTCAGGCAGATAATCCGACAGGAGCCAGAACTTCTCGCCCATCACTTCGGCGTCCCAGGTCAGCAGTACGAGCCGGAGCCTGGCGATCCGGCGCATCTCCGCGATCCCCGCGGTCAGGTCGGTCCAGTGATGCATGGTCAGAACTGCTAGCGCCGCGTCGGCGCAGTTAGTGCGCAGGGGGATGTGCTCGGCAACTGCCCTGATCGCCGGCGCCGCTCCGGCGGGCCGCTGGCCGATCATCAGCTGGCTTGGCTCGATCGCAGCGATAGTCTGGGCCGGCTCATACGAGCCCGTTCCGGCGCCGACGTTCACTACCGAGTCGCACCCGGCTAGTGCCAGGCTGATCTGCGCTGCGATCCGCGGATCAGCCCGGCGCGTCCCGCTGTACGTGCGGCCCACGCTGTCATAGAGCGCCATGAAGCGATCCTCGCATGAGGGCCACGCCATGCTGTGTCAGCGGCCCAGGCGCTCGTAGCGTCCGGAGGGAGGCCGACATGGCCGAATTGCACTGCAGCGAGGCCGCATGCTCGTGCCGAATGAGAGCCTTAGGCCGAGTGATAGCCCGCGTTAGTGAGCATGCGGCGCAGGTCGATGACCATCTGATCGTCGACGTCCTTGCCAGCAGGCGGCACAAGGAATTCCAGCTCGGGCCCTATCGCGACAGCGACCTTGCCATCATGACGCACGGTAACCTCGCCGACGGCTTCGAGCAGCGATACCACCGCTCGCCACTCGATGTTGTGGCTGGTCGGATGCTCCATGATCTGGCGAAGCGTATCGCGGTGACGGCTATCAAGATGCTCTGGTCCGGGCGTGGTCACAGGCAGACTCTATCGACACGGAGCCAGGCGGGCTTGCGGGCCTGCCTGATGCGCGGCAGCTTGTGCTGCACAGCCAACGGGGAGACACGCAGCCCATGAACCCGACCGTGGCCTGCAGAGTCCAGAGCACGCCAGCCGGCCCGACCCGCTCGTCCACGCCGCCGACCTTACTGCCCGACGCGCCCATCGATGCGCTCGCGCAGGAAGTCCGCGTGACCCATGTGCCGTGCGTACTCCTCGATCATGTGCACCAGCAACTCGCGCGCCGAGATGCTCTGCTGCTCGCCGAGGCCGTTGTCGAAAGTGAAGGTGGCGCCGAGGTCATCCTGGACGGCCACGGACTGCTCGGCGAAGGCAACCTCGCCCCGCCAGGTATTCCAGGCTTCCGCGACGACAGCCGGGTCGGCAACCGCGCCATCGAACGCCTCGTTACGGCCGTCGGCAGATCGATACGGCCGGGGCGAGTCCTGGCCGGCCAGCACCCGGCGGAACCAGAAGTGCTCGACGGCGGCCAGATGGCGTACCAGGCCGAGCAGCGACAAGTCAGATGGCGGCACTGACCGAGCCGCCATGGCGGCCGCGTCCAGCCCTTCGCACTTGAGCTCCAGCGTCAGGCGGTGGTCGCGCAGGAACCGCGCCAGGGTGTCGCGTTCGCCGACCGGCCGATCGCCCTGTTCCCGCGGATCGGACTCCCGCGTGGCGACGAACATGTTCGACCAGCCGAAGGTGCGCTCGGGCAGTTGCTCGGTCATGACCATGAAGTATCGGCCGGAGCCGGACCATGCGCCAGCGGGTTTCCCCCGCCGCGTGCTCCGCAGTCAGTTGCTAACCGAGTGCGGGTCTGAGGCTCGGATCGCTTCCGCGACTCTCTTCGCGCCGCGGCTCGTAAGCTCGATCGTGTAATGGTTGACTCCGGGCACCAGCACGTCGGTGAAGTCGCCCACTCGCTCGCGCCAGACGCTCACGGCCGATTCTGGATACAGAGGCGGTTCCTGGTTGAGCAGGCCTAGCGGAGCGCGCAGCATGACGACCGGCTGGACAAGCTGGCTGAGGGCCCGCTCGAGGTCGTCGGTGCGTAGAAAGTCTGCCGCATCGGCGAGCACCGCCTCCTCGCACACGGTGGAGGTGAGGGCCGGCGGATCGCCGGTCGTGTCGTAGCAGAAGCTCCGCTCGATGTAGTCGTTCCAGTCGCTGGCCAGGGCGGGATGAGCTCGCCAGAAGTCCAGGTAGGCCTCGGTCGATGAGAAGGTCATCCGTAGCCGGTCAAGCGACGGTCCGATCAGGGCGCGGACGGCCTGGTCGACGGGCAGCGCGGCCAGCGGCCCGAGCTGCAACGGCAGCCCGCCATCCACTAGCACCACGCTGCGGATCCGGTCAGGATGGCGCGCCGCGGCGGTCACTGCCACAAACCCTCCCATGGAGTGGCCGACCATCACCGCCTCAGCGATCCCCGCGTGATCAAGGACGGCAATCACGTCTTCGGCGTGCTGGGCCATTCCGTAAGGCCCACGGGCCGACCTGCTCAGCCCTCGGCCGCGCAGGTCTGGTGCCAGCACCGTCGCGGCCTCGCCGAGCTGATCGGCCAGCGGCGCAAAGTTCATGTGCGTCCCGGTGATGCCATGCGCCGCAACCAC
>JASHSZ010000729.1 GCA_030040815.1 Streptosporangiaceae bacterium | reverse complement strand
TAGAGGATCGATGCGGCGAAGGTGCCGGTGAAGGTGCGCGAGCGCAGCAGGCCGAGCTCGATCACCGGCGAGTGATGCCGGTGGGAACGCCTTGTCATGATCGCGCCGCACGCGACCGACGCGGCGAGCAGCTCGATGAACCGGGCCGAGCCCCATCCCCACGTGGGTGCCTTCACCAGGGCGAGCGCGATGAGGCCCACGGCGGCAGCCAGCAGAGCGGCGCCGGTCAGGTCGGGCCTGCCCTGGGTGTGCTGGTCCTTGCTCTCCGGTACGACCCGGGTGGCCAGCAGCACGGCGAGCAGGCCGACCGGGATGTTGATCCAGAACACCCAGCGCCAGCTGAGCTGGACCAGGCTGCCGCCGATCACCGGTCCGAGCGCGGCGCCCAGCGCGCCGAACGCCGACCAGGTCCCGATCGCCTTGGCCCGTCCGGACGTCGGCACGTTGGCCAGCAGCAGCGAGAGCGAGGCGGGCACCATGAGGCCGGCGCCGGCGGCCTGGATGATCCGCGCCACGATCAGCTCGGGCACGCCGGGGGACAAGCCGCATAGCGCCGAGCCAACCGTGAAGCCGATCAAGCCGGCGACGAAGATACGGCGGCGGCCGATCCGGTCCGCCCACCGGCCGGCCGGAACCAGCACGGCCGCGAACACGATCGTGTACGCGTTCAGTACCCAGGACAGTGAGGCGAGGCTGGTGCCGGGGTACTGGCGGCCTATATAGGGGAACGCCAGGTTCACGATGAACAGGTCGAGGCTGGACATGAAGACCGCCAGGGCCAGGACGCCGACGATGGCGGTCACCCGCCTGGCAGTCCGGCGGGGGTCGTCTAGCTGCCCGGCACGGTCCTGATCCGGGTCGCGGAGGACCTGGACGGTGGTCCCTTCGGCACGGATTCTCATGGTCAGTCACCCCTGGGTTAGTCCGAAATCTGGACGCACCAACTCTACAGCGCGTGGCTGGGGTACGTCCAGTTTTCGGACTAACCTGGTATGCTCGTGGTATGACGGCAGTAGCAGCCCAGCCGCGGGAGTGCTCGGTCGCGCGGACGCTGGAGATCGTGGGGGAGAAATGGGCCCTGCTCGCCGTGCGCGAGGTCTTCCTGGGTAACCGTCGGTTCGACGAGATGGTGCGCCGGATTGGGGCACCGCGGGACACGCTCGCCGCCCGCCTGCGGTCCCTGGTCGGTGCCGGGATCCTGGAGCGACGGCAGTACAGCGAGCACCCTGCCCGGTATGAGTACCGGCTGACGACGGCCGGCCAGGAACTGTACCCGGTGATCCTGACGCTGATGCGCTGGGGCGATGAGCACCTCGCCGACGACGGTGAGGCTCCCATGGTGCTCGAGCATGCGTGCGGCCACCGTCTGGTGGCGCAGGTCGTGTGCGAAGCCTGCGGCAAGCCAGTGCAACCGCGGTCCGCACGGCAGGTCGCTGATCGCGCTGACGCTTAACATGCCAGCCGGGTTTCAGACCGCCAGCTGACGTTCGAGGCGCTCGACTCGTGCCAGCACCGGCGCGAGCTCAGCCTGGATCGCCGCCGTGATCTCGGCGGTGCGTGCGCGGCGGCTCCAGCGCCGCAGCCAAGCAGCGCCGCCACGACCGTGCGCCTGGTCACGCGGAGGTCTGCCCCGAGCGCACGCAGCGCGTGCCCGGCCACCCCGTCCGGTTCGGCGATGAGGCCGAGCAGCAGGTGCTCTGTCCCGATGTAGCTGTTGCCGAGGCCGGATGCCTCATTGGCGGCCAGCTCGAAGACTCTGGCCAGGTCGGCACTCAGCCGGCCGGAGGCTCGGGCCGCCAGCGGTGCGCCGCCGGGGGCGTCGGGCGTCCGGCGATCGAGCTCCCCCGCCGGCGACCGGTTCGGTCTTTGACGGAGCAACCCGCGCAAGCGGAACGGCGACCGCGACAGGGGCTATAGCGACCGATCACGCGCCATGGCGACTGGTCGGTGGGGCAATGGCGACCAGTCTGACCCAATGGCGACCAGTAGTTGGGTATAAAAGGGATATATAGGTACGATTTTTGGCTCCGCTGGTCGCTATCGGTGTTCGGTGGTCGCCATTGCCCCACCGACCAGTCGCCATAGGCGGCGCCGAGCCAGCCAAGTGACCGGCAGCAGTCGCCATCGGCTTGCGAGCGGCGCGTCTCGATGCGCGGTACCGCGATGGCGACCAGCACGCCACCGCCGCGGCATCGTGGCGTGTCAGTGGGCGGCTGCGAACTGCTCGCTCTCGGTAGAGCCGGCCAGCGCCGTGGTCGACGCGTCCGGGCTGATCGCGGACGTGACCAGGTCGAAGTAGCCAGTGCCGACCTCGCGCTGGTGCCGGGTGGCGGTGTAGCCGTCCGCCTCGGCCTCGAACTCGGCGTCCTGCAGTTCGACATAGGCGGCCATGCCTCGCTCGGCGTAACCGCTGGCCAGCGTGAACATCGACTCGTTGAGGGCGTGGAAACCGGCGAGGGTGATGAACTGGAACTTGTACCCCATGGCGCCCAGCTCGTGCTGGAACGACGCGATGGAGTCCGAGTCGAGGTGCGCGCGCCAGTTGAAGGATGGCGAGCAGTTGTAGGCGAGCATCTGGTCCGGGTACACGGCCTGGATGGCCTCGGCGAACTTGCGGGCCACCGCGAGATCCGGGGTGGAGGTCTCCATCCAGAGCAGTTCCGCGTGCGGCGCGTAGGCCAGGCCGCGCGCGATGCACGGCTCAATTCCGTTGCGCACGCGGTAGAAGCCCTCGGCGGTGCGCTCGCCGGTGACGAAGGGCTGGTCCCGCTCGTCGATGTTGCTGGTGATGAGCGTGGCCGCCTGCGCGTCGGTGCGCGCGACGATCAGGCTGGGCACGCCGCATACGTCGGCGGCGAGCCGGGCCGCGTTGAGCGTCTTGATGTGCTGGCCGGTCGGGATGAGGACTTTGCCGCCCAGGTGGCCGCACTTCTTCTCCGATGCCAGCTGGTCTTCCCAGTGCACGGCCGCCGCACCGGCCGCGATCATCGACTTCATCAGCTCGAACGCGTTGAGGACCCCGCCGAAGCCCGCCTCCGCGTCGGCGACGATCGGCGCCAGCCAGTGCGGTGCGCCCTCGTTGCCCGACTCGGCCCAGGTGATCTGGTCGGCGCGGAGCAGCGCGTTGTTGATTCGTCTGACCACCGCGGGGACGGAGTTGGCCGGGTACAGGCTCTGGTCAGGGTAGGTCTGGCCGGCCAGGTTCGCGTCCGCGGCCACCTGCCAGCCCGACAGGTAGATCGCCCGCAGTCCCGCCTTCACTTGCTGGACGGCCTGGTTGCCGGTGAGCGCCCCGAGCGCGTTCACATAGCTGTCCTCGTGAAGCAGTGACCACAGGCGCTCCGCACCCAGCCGGGCGAGAGTGTGCTCCTCCCGAACCGAGCCGCGGAGGCGGATTACGTCGGCGGCGCTATAGGTCCGCTCGACGCCGGCCCAGCGCGGGTCGGTCGCCCAGTGACGGTGCAACGCCGCGGCCTGGGCCTCGAGCGTGGCGGTGCGGCTCGCGCCGACGGTGCCATTGAGAGTGCCCTCGAGGCGACTGTCGCTCACTACTGTCCTCCTGGTTCGGTCGTCCCCGGGTTTGTGAAGGTGGCATACATCACACGGTCACCGAGCCGGCCGGGCGACGGCTAGAGCTCAGGCGACTGAACTTTCTGCAATATTCGGTTACAGTGAAGAAGTGACAAGTTTCACGCGTGAAGAACGCCGATCCTTGCCGGAAAATGGCCTAGATCTCGGCATGTTCGGCCAGCGGCTGCGGCACGTTCGGCGTGCCCGCGGGCTGACGCTGACCGAGCTGGGGGAGCGCGTCGGCCGGGCTCCGTCGGCGCTGTCCTTGCTGGAGAATGGTCGGCGCGAGCCGAAGCTGTCGCTGATCGAGGCGCTCGCGTCGGCGCTCTCGGTGTCGCCAGACGAGCTGATGCGCCGGCAGCCGCCGAGCCGCCGCGCGCAGCTCGAGGTCGCGCTCGCCGAGGCGCAGCGCGATCCTGTGCTGGCCGATCTCGGCCTCCCCCCGCTGCGCGTCGGCGCGAAGGTGCCGAACGACGTGCTCGAGCACCTGCTCGCGCTGCACGGGGAGCTGCGCAGGCAGCGAACCAAGCCGACGGCGACACCAGAGGAAGCCAGGGCGGCGAACGCGGACCTGCGCACGATGATGAGCGACCGGGGGAACTACTTCGCCGAGATCGAGGCAGCCGCCGCGGAGGCGCTGGCACCTGTCGGCTACACCGGCGGCGCGCTGTCCCAGGGCATGCTGCTTGCCGTAGTGCACCACCACGGGTTCTCCGTGCAGTACGTGCAGGACCTGCCGCGATCCACCCGGTCGGTTACCGACCTGCGCAACCGGCGGATCTACCTGCGGCAGGAAGCGCTCGGCATGCACACACCGCGCGCCGTGCTGCTGCAGACGCTCGGTCACTTCGTGCTCGGCCACTCTGCGCCTGCCGACTTCGGCGAGTTCCTGCGCCAGCGCGTCGAGGC
>JASHSZ010000728.1 GCA_030040815.1 Streptosporangiaceae bacterium | reverse complement strand
TCTTGTCATCAACCTCGGCGGCCTTCAGTGCCTCCAGCACCTCCAGCAGTGCAGACTGGTCCAGGGCCATCGTGTGCTTTGTCCTTCCGCGAGAACCATTGGCGTGGTCTCGCTGACCATCACACGGTGGCCCCTTCCGAACGCGACAGGCGCGCCGTCAGGGCCGGCTACTTACACCACTGCAGAGGACGTCACCTGCCGCCGACAGCGCGCGGCGTAGTCGCGTCCGAGCGACGCTGCACCCGAAAACTGATCAGCTGGCGGCACGCTGCGCCATGTTTCAGTGTTCAGCTGCTGTCGACACAGTACGAGCAATTCTGGTGTTCCCTCACGTGGACCTCGTGTCAACGCGGTTCGCAGCGACCTCACCATGACCTAGCCGGGTGGTCCAGCCCTGGGTCCTGCTCGGACCGCAGGGAATGGCAGGTGGTGCCGCCTGTGCTCAGAAGTGGCTGAAGCCCCAGTTCAGGACCGTGGTGGCTACCGAGCCGGTGACGGTGATGTCGTCACCGGGGGTGCCCAGCGTCACCCCGATCAAGGTCAGTCCGTTTTGGGTCGCCTCGAAGAGCAGGCAGTTGCCGGCCGCGATGGTGTCGCCAGTCTTGATCCCGGTCGCGCCGGGGTAAACGCCGATCAGCGGGTTGGTGTTCTGCCAGAAGTAGCCTTGGTGGCCGTCGCCGGCCGGAAGCGAGTAGCTGGCCTGGCTGACGATGCTGCTGAACACCGGGTAGCTCATCGCATACCGGCCCAGCGTGATCAGGTTCGCGGGTGTCGACCAGGTGGAGTACTCGCTCGGCCACGGCATGCCGTCGAAGTTCGAGAAGTACGTGTCAGTCAGGCCGAGCCGCTGGGCTTCGGTGTTCATCTTCGCGATGAACGCGCCGATCCCAGGACCGTAGGCCTCAGCGAGGGTATAGGCGGCGTCGCAGCCGGACGGCAGCAATAGCGCCTCGAGCAGCTCCTGCGCGGTCAGCTGGTCGCCGACGACCAGGCCGGCCGTGCTCGGCTCGTCCTGGCTGTTCAGGTAGGCGATGACCGACTCGGGCACCGTGATCTCCTGGTTCAGGTCGCCCGCCTGGATGACCACCAGGGCCGTCATGACCTTCACAATGCTGCCGATGGGCTGTTCGGTGTTCAGGCCGATGCTCCATAGGACCTGGCCGGTGGCCGCGTCGGCCAAAGCGGCGCCGGTCACCTGGATTCCGCCAGGGCCGAGGACGGCGAGCGCGGCCTGCCTGGCCGAGGCGGCCTGCGTTCCCGCAACGGTCTGTGTTCCTGACGCGGCCTGCGTGACAGAGCTGGCCTGGCCGACCGAACGCGCGTGGACAGCCAAGGGCGGATGCGTGCTGCTGACGTAAGCCGACAGGACGACGGCGCCCGCTACCGGCAGCGCCGTCATGACAGCAAGGACAACCCGGATTGCATGCCGGCGTGAGAGCATGGGCACAGTCACCAACCTAAACCCGAAGTCGGCAGCGTTCGCTCCGCTTGCAGGACCAGACCATCCCATGATCAACGGAGCACAGCCAGCGCCAGCCCGGACCCAGCGACCGCTGACCAGGATCTTGGCTCCCGCGAGGAAGAAGGGGAGACAGCAGGCAATCGGGCACGGCTCCTTCGGCCGGCGCCTGAACATGCTGATCGGGTGGGTGGACCGTTACCGGAACGGAACGGACGTTCCGTATCCGTTTAATGGTCAGTGCAGGACGCACAGGCGCAACGGGAGGTGTGCCAGTTGGCGAGCGAATACCTGGCCACACCGATCCCTGGCGCGTTGCGCTAGCCCGGGCGCCTGCGACGGCTCCGAGGAGTCGGTTTCGGCTGCCACCGCGTTGGAGGCGGTCTTCATGCAGACCGATATTCCTGCGGGCTTCGAGCCCGTCCGGCCGTCGGCTCGCTGCTGTCCAGCCTCACCGTGCGTTGGCGGGTAACCGGGGGATGGGCCATTGAGCTCGCCGTCGGCTAGGTCACCCGGCCTCGCGACGATGTCGATGTGGTGCTCCGGAACGCGGCGAGCACGCCCTGCGCCACCTGCCCGGCGTCGGCCTGCAGCTCGTCGTCGGCCCGGGCCATCAACAACAGCCGTGGATGGCAGGCCGCCGATGCTCGCCGGTCCGGACAGCGTCTGTCTCAGCTCTTCCCGCTTGCCCGTCCGCACCCAAGTCCTGTTCGCAGCGGTGGCGGGCACTACCCGGGTGTATCACCGGGGTAAGCCCACCGTCGTGCGGCCGCTCGGCCAGGCGGCCGAGCCAGGTACGGGATCCCGTACCTGGCTGCGGAGGTCGTGCTGACCATGAAATCCAGGTCCGGACAAGACAAGGGCGAGCACGACCTCAGCGCAGCCTTCCGCTGCCTGACCAGCGGAGTGGCGTCAAGACGCGATAACCCGCCGGTTCCGCCCGTTCGACTTAGGCGCCGGAGCTTTCGCGCACGCCGCTCAACGGCAGTGGCTGCAGTCGGGGCAGAGCTTGCGCGAGTGGCGCCGCCGCCGGAGGCGACCGGCTCAGCCCCAGTGGATGAGCCCGCGGTTGCGGCGGGCGAGCAGCGACCCTTTCGCCCGCCTCATCCGGCCGCTTAGGCTGCCGAGCGTGTACGAGAGCGACCTGCAGGACATCGCGGAGATCGGCTGGGACCGGTTCATCACTGAGGTCTGGGAGTCGATCTTCGTTGGTTACCGGACGGCCGGCATCAGGACGATCTGCCGGCGATGGAGCGATCTGGTG
>JASHSZ010000727.1 GCA_030040815.1 Streptosporangiaceae bacterium | reverse complement strand
AGGTGAACACCAAGGAGCAGATCCAGAAGGCCAGGTCACATCCATGGATCTCGCCGGATGTCCCAGTCCGGGGGTTCGTCTACGACGTAAAGACCGGGCGGCTGAGCGAGGTCTTCCCGGACCGGCACACCGTGACTCGCTAGTCAGGGCTCCAACCCCTCGGCGCGCTTTCCGGGCCCATTGCAGTCTGCGTGGCGTCGTCAGCGGGGTGTGAGACCTAACCCAGTGGAGGGCGGCAGCAGCTGCCTCGGCGTTCAGAGACTATCCTCGCAGGTAGACGCCATATGCAGCCGGGTGGAGCGGTGTCTGGCGGTCGGCTGAAGCTGATTTGGGAGCAGGAGGCCGCGGGCTCGAATCCGGCCATCTCGACCGACTCAAAGCGGTTGGGTGATCTTGTGCGTCAGCCCATGCAGGTAATCGCGGCTTTGGGGCAGTCCAGGCCTGGGATGCGCAGTCCTTTGACCGTTATGGTGCTTCCAGGCACGTTCCGGTGGTCCCGTGCCGGTCAGGTGCGGTGGGAGGAGACACGTTGCCGGATTTGCTCATGCCAAGTTCCGATACCCGATCGGGTGGTGACCCCGATGGACGGGGTCCGGCGCCACAGGCCTGGCGGTTCATTTCATAGGTCTTCATTGATTGTTCGCCTTGCGTGGCAGCAGACGATCTAGCTGCCATCGCGCGGAGGTAGTACAAGTCCCATTACGCACCGGCCGGTTGAGCCGGAGCGCTTTCCGGGCTGGGTGGCGAAGGGTGGGCTCGCCTTCCGGCTGGGCGGGGCCGGCGCAGACCGGCGCTGGAGGGGTGTGCAGCTATGGGTCGTTGCCGCAATGTGGGGCGCGCAGCCATCTCATCGGCCTGGTCGCCTGGCGGTGCGCGGAAGCCGGTAGGGCCGCAGACCGGCAAGAATGTACGCGGCTTCAGGCTCGTCATGCTGCTCACCGCCTTTGCCTGCTTAGCATCGATGGTCCTGGGCTCGGTGGCGCTTGCGGACGTGGGCTCGCAGCCGGGCGCCTTGGTACTGAGCGTGGCTAGCGGCGCGCTGACCTCGACGCCAGTGTGGTCGACCGCCGACGGCTGCCCGGTCGGATACCAGGGATCGGCGCAGGTCGCGGAGTTCAGCTACCCAGGCGGTCTGCTGGAAAGTCTTATCTCGGCTGTCGTCGAGGGAACCACCAGTCCAGACACCCCGAGTCCGGTCGCTGAGGCGTTCGGAGGGGAGCTTGACAATAGTGTGGGCGCGCTGCTCGCGCTTGCCGGGGTAACCGCATCGGCTCCAGGCACCGTGGAATGGGCGGTCGGCTGCTGGACCGGCCTTTCGGGGACCGGATCGGTGGAGTACGAGCAGTCCACCTTCGTGTCGATCGCTGCCGGAGCGACCACCTATACCACCAGCAGCACTCCCGACCCGGTCACGCCGACCAGCACCACGACCACACTGAGCGCGTCACCCAACCCGGCGGCAGTCGGGGCCACGGTTACCTTGACCGCGACCGAGTCGGCGGCCGACGGTACCAACCCGCCTGGGTCAGTGCAGTTCGAGGTGAATGGTACTAACATCGGCGCTGCGGTGGAGGTGAACGCCAGCGGCGTAGCGACTACGAGCACGACGTTCGCGACGTCGGCCGTGATGCCGTTGTCCGCGGTGTTCACCCCGACCAGCAGCGGCTACGCGTCGTCAACTGGCACTGCCAGCGAGATCGTGACACAGGCCGCGGGAACCGTACCAGTTCAGGTCGGTGTGCCTGTGCCAGTCGTCGTGACGATCCCGGCGTCGGGCACGCCGCCGACAACCACCATCCCGAGCGCCGCGACGGCGCAGCTCACGCAGTCCGCTGGCATTGCCTCCGGAACCCTCCCGGCGATCACCGTCTCCGACACCCTCAACAGCTATCCCGGCTGGTCGCTCTTCGGACAGGAAAGCGTTTTCTCCAATACCAGCGAGGCTGTCCCCTACACAATCCCGGGCGATGACCTCGGCTGGGTGCCAGGCCCGGCCACGCCTAGCCCGTTGCCTGCGGGCGTCACGCTCGGCCCGGCCATCGCGCCGGGTACCAGCCCTGGCGGCCTCGGTGACACAGGCGGGGTGCTGGCTCAAGCGGTCCCGGGCTCCGGCTACGGCACCTTCACTTTCGGCGCGACTTTTACGCTCGACATCCCCGCCGCGGCCCCACCCGGCGTTTACACCGGCACGCTGACGATCACTTACTTGGAAGAGGGCCCCTAACTCGGCCTGGTCCGCCGTTGCCCGCGATGATCTGAGTCTGCTCGCGCGCCTCCCGATCACGGGCGAGACCCGCAAATCTGGTTTGTAGGCTCTGTTGCCGCCAGAAAGACTCTGAGCCATGGCTGCGGCTGATGAAAGGCACCGCATCACGAGAGACCCGACGCTCTGGCCCCGCGGTGCGAAGCGTCCGGCAGGATGCCGGTGACTGCCCGAGAGGCCTGGGGAGGAAATCGTGCCTGTCCGCTTTCAGTTGGTCATCGACTGTGCCGACCCGGACCGGCTGGCTCGTTTCTGGGCCGCGGCGCTGGGCTATGAGCTCGCGCCAGCGCCGGCTGGATTCGCTACCTGGAACGACTTCTATCGCGAGCTGGGGGTGCCCGAGGAGGAACTGGTCGACGGGGCGGACAGGATCAGCGACCCGGCCGGCCACGGCCCAGGCATCTGGTTCCATGTCGTCCCGGTTGCCAAGACGGTCAAGAACCGGCTGCACCTCGACATCCACGCCAGCGGCGAGCGGACGGACCCGATCGAGACCCGCAGGAACCGAGTCGACGCAGAGGCCAGGCGGCTGGCCGGCCTGGGCGCCAGCATGACTGGCGCACTGCCCGAGGAAGGGCTCGACCATTACGCGGTCGGGATGAAGGACCCAGAAGGCAACGAGTTCGATATCAACTGATCGCATCCGGGCGCTGCCCAACTCCTGCCGGCCGCCAGTGCTGGCGCGGCGGCCTTCAGCAACTCAACCTGCGTGTCGTTATGCGCCGACCCCCCAGATGCTCGATCTCCTGGGAACCACGGTCGGAGGATTACGGGATCTGAGCTGCTCAATCAGAAGAGGCCGAGGCTCGGAAGTATCTTCGAGGCGCCTTGCTGCGCTGGGTTTGCAGGTGGAGGACGATCTCGGCGCTTCGGACCCGCTGGAGGCCATTGAGAAGGTCTGCGCGAGTCACCAGTTCGACCAGATCATCGTGGCCACGTTGCCCCAGCCTCTCGCGCTGGCTCAGGGCCGACTTGCCCCGTCAGGTGCAGCGCCGGTTCGGCAGCCTGTTGTGCTGCGTCCGGGCCTACCGAGTCAGCTGTACTGGCGTAGCTGCCGCCACATCTGGCCCCAGGGGTGACGCGGGCCGGTGCAGAGGTAGACGTGACCGTGCCACTCCTGGTTGTGCAGGCCGTAGGGGTTAGACAGGGTGGCAACCGCCCGGACGCTGGTGAAGAACTTGCTGAGGTAGGCGGCATCTCCGCTGCCGTCCATGAGGCCGGGCATGACTGCCACGACGGTGGTTGCGCGCGGGTTGCCCGGGCCCCACCACCAGTAGGTGTTGTGGCCGCTGACCGCCTGAGGGAGGTCCGTTCCCTGGCCCAGTATGTTGATTGCGCTCGCCTCGCCGTAGTTCGAAGCGAAGATGACCGCGCTGGCGCGCTGCCTGGCCGGCAGCGAGAACCACACCGTGCGAACTGAGCTGACAAGCTGGGGCCAGCCAACGGATTCCGCGAGGACGGGGTTGATCTTCTGGGTCCGGCCCAGGTCCCTCGCTGGCAGCAGCGGCAGGGCGACCGGCAGGGTGAGCGCGGTGGTGACCGCGGTGGCCAGCGCCAGAGTGCGGAGCCGGGCCTTGCGTACAGCCAGCCAGCCGTCGATGGCCACGGCTCCGGCGCCGAGCAGGTAGATGTACGCGCCACCCAGGTAGTAGATCTTCCCGCCGGTCGTGAGCGCGAAAAACACGAACAGGATCGCGTACGCCCATGCCAGGGCCCGCCAGAGCGGCCGCCCGGACCGCCACAGAAACCGCAGCCCGGCGACCCAGACCACGACCATGGCCAGGGCGGTCATCAGCAGTTGGCCGATCACCCAGTTGGCGACGTTGGCGAGACCGCCGTTCTCCTGTGCCAGCGCGCGCGTCATCGCTATCGTGGCCCAATCGTGCTGCGCCTGCCACCAGATGTCGGGGATGGTGAAGGCTGCGGCGATCGCCGCGCCGGCCAGGAACCAGCGGTTCAGCACCAGGCGGCGGCCACCGCTGAGCAGCGCGCCGATGAACAGGGCGACAGCGAGGAATCCGACGCTGTGCTTGTTCGCCAGCCCGAGACCCAGAATCAGGCCGCAGAGGATCCACCACCGCGTGTCACCAGTGCGCCCGATCCTGGCCACAACCAGCGCGAGACCGGCCCAGGCAAGCACGTCGAAGGCCGTGGGCCCGAACAGGTGATCAGCACCCAGCACAACTGGCATGGTGGCGGTGGCCACCGCGGCCAGCAGTTGCGCCCTGCGGCCTCCGCCGAACTCGCGTGCTGTCAGGCCGGCAATGATGACCGTCGCCCATGCCGCGAGGGCCGGCCACATTCGCAGGCCCAGTAGCGACACGCCGAACAGTTTCAGAGACACCCACGCCAGTAGCGGCGTCAGCACGGGCTGATCGACGTAGCTTGCCTGCAGATGGCGGGCGCATTCAATGAAGTACAGCTCGTCGCGGTGGAACCCGTACCGCGTCGCCAGTGCCAGCAGAACGCCGAAGACGACAGCGCCCACGACGATCACGCGCCGGTCAAACGGGGCGATGCCAGTGGTGGGGGCAGCGGCGTCCAGGCCCGTCTCGGCCGGGGTCTTCGGTGCTCGTGCGAGAAGGTTCATGGCAGTTATGCTCGTGCGCCGGCGGCCTCATGCGCATCGGCCCCAGTGCCCGTTTGCGCGCCCATCCCCGAGCGGGTGGGGCGCGGCGATTCGGACTACCCCGTTCCTTCTTAGGTAGGGGCTGGAACTTCAGCCGTGCGATGGATGGCCTGCGCATCGGAGCGCCATTTACGATCGGCTGGTGAAGAGGCTCGCAAGCTGGGCCGCCGGCCTGCCGCCGCGCATGCAGGATCTTGGGCTCGCGGTGGCGCTAGCCATCTACAACGTCGGCTCGCTGATTCCGGAGACCAGGCAGCTTCAGCTACCGTACGTCGCGTTCCTGCTTGTGGTGCTCCAGGCGCTCCCGCTGGCCTGGCGGCGGCGCTGGCCAGTTGCGGTGTTCTTCGCCGTCGGCATCCCGCGCACCATCTACGACCAGCTCAACCTGAACTTCGCGCCGATTCCGCTCGGCCCGGCGATCGCCTACTACACCATCATGGATCGTTCGTCGACCAAGGTCCGGCTGGCGATCAGCGCCCTGCTGCTGTACGGCATCGTCAGGTCGCAGATGCTGCCCGGCCACAGCGAGCCCTATGACTTCTTCGTCGCGGTGCTCCAATTCGCGGTGGCAGGCACGCTCGGAATACTTAGCCGTACCCGGCGCGCCTACGTGCAGGAAGTCGAGGCTCGGGCTGAGCAGGCGGAGGCCGAGAGAGCCAGGCAAGTGGCGCTGGCGGCCGCAGAGGAGCGGGCCCGGATCGCCAGGGAACTGCATGACGTGGTGGCGCATCACGTCAGCCTGGTGGCCGTTCAGTCGGAGGCCGCGGCTGCACTGCTGCCCGGTCGGCCTGAGGAGGCAAGCAAGTCCGTCGAGATCATCGGCCGGACAGCGCGCGAAGCGCTGACCGAGCTTCGCCGTCTGCTTGGCGTGCTGCGCGGCCCGGCCGACGTCGACGGCCGGGCGACCACAGCGCCGTCCCCGTCGATCAGCCAGCTCGACGATGTGCTCGGGCAGGTCCGGCGGGCGGGGATCGCCGTTGACCTGCGGGTCGAGGGCAGCCCGAGCAAGCTGGCACCGGGCGTCGACCTCGCCGCGTTCCGCATCGTGCAAGAGGCGCTTACCAACACCGTCAAACATTCCGGCGCGGGCCAGGCGGCGGTGACCGTCAGCTATGAGCCTGGCTACGTGACGGTTTCTGTGACAGATACCGGGAACGGGGCCGTCGCGATCACGGTGGACGGCAAGGCCAGTCGAGCCCGCAGCCGGATGGCCGCCCGCGACGGCGGCAGGCCGCGACTGGCGGATTCCGGCGGGTTTGGCCTGGCAGGCATTGCTGAGCGGGTCGCGTCCTGCGGTGGCAGGCTGACCGTTGGACCCGGCGATGCCGGCGGGTTCGCCGTCACGGCACGACTGCCAGCGCCATGACGGCAGGCGACGCTGTCCGGGTCCTGGTCGCAGACGACCAGGAACTGGTCAGGACCGGATTCTGCGTGATCCTCGAGGCGGCCGACGGGATCACCGTAGTCGCCGAGGCGGCAAACGGAGCTGAGGCGGTCCAGGCCGCGGCCGAGCACAACCCCGACGTGATCCTGATGGACGTCCGGATGCCGGAAATGGACGGCCTCGAGGCCACCCGGCTGATCACCGGCGGCGACCGGGCCGGGGCGCCGCGGGTCGTCATGCTGACCACTTTCGACCTAGACGACTACGTCTACGAGGCGCTGCGAGCGGGCGCGAGCGGATTCCTGCTCAAGGACGCTCCGCGGCAAGATCTCATCGCCGCCATCAAGATCGCCGCAGCGGGAAACGCGCTGCTGGCGCCCTCGGTCACAATGCGGCTGATAGACGCGTTCGCCCGCAGGCCGGCGCAGACGCTGCCGGCGCCGTCGCGGCTGGCGTCGCTGACCGTCCGCGAGCGCGACATCCTGCTGCGGCTCGCCCGCGGCCTCACCAACGCAGAGATCGCGGCTGACCTGGTCGTGAGCGAGGCAACGGTGAAGTCGCACGTCGGGAACCTGCTGGCGAAGCTCGGGCTGCGCGACCGGGTCCAGGCGGTGATCTTGGCCTACGAGACCGGCATCGTGCGGCCGGGGGAGCCGGACGCGTGCCGCTAGCGGGTCACGCGGGAGAATATCTCCGCCCCGCGGGCCAGACCAGAACCTGGGCCGACATGTACTCGCCCTGCCTGCCGTCGCGCCGATAGCCACGGGTACCCGGCCGGTTCCCGTGTTGCACGTCACCCGACCGACTACGGCTACAGCGGTGACGCCGACCCGGAAGCGCCGGGCGAGGCCGCGATCTACCGCAAGCCGGTCCTGCGAGTAGCTAGTGCCACTGCGAGGGCGGGAGCGCCCAGGAAAGGGGCGCCGCGACCGTGTTCTCGCTGATCCGCCACCCGCCATCACGCAGGTCGGCGGTGATCCGCGGCGAGCCTTAGGTGCCGTTGTGGATCCGCACCCCCGCGCAGACCGGCACCACCGCGGCCACGCCCCGCACCGTCGCGCCTCCGGGCGGCTAGTGCCGAGGGCATCCAGCTGTGCGGGTGTTTGGAGCATCCATTCTTGTGCGTTTTCGTTCGTGGCGGCCAACCACTTATGTGCATCGTTTGCACGGCGCTGGCGGATTCGGCCGTCCCTGCATTCCTCCTCGCTGGGGTTCCTCGTCGTCCGTGTCTACTCACTGATCATCTGTCTGGCCTATCGTGATAGGTGGCTTTGGGTGGGGGGATTCGATCGTGGCTCCCGGTGCCTGGAATCTGGATAGCCCGTTAGCTTCCAGCGGTACTTCAGCGTGTGAGGTGCGGCTGCTGGGTCCGGTGCAACTGCTCCGGGCGGGCCATGAGATTCGGCTCGGCGGCCCGCGGCCGAGGGCGGTTCTGGCGCTACTGGTGCTGGACGCGGGCCGCGTGGTGCCCGCGAGCCGACTCGTTGAAGAGGTCTGGCATGGCAGCCCGCCGCCGGGCGCGGCGAAGACGCTGCGATCGTATGTCTCACGGCTGCGCGCGCTGCTGAACCTCGATGCCATACTGGCGGCGCGCGGCGGCGGCTACGTACTTACTCTCGCCCCTGACATGGTCGATGCGGTCCGGTTCGAGCGACTGGTCGGTGCGGGCCAGGCGTTGCTCAGCCAAGGTGAGGCGGCCGCTGCGGCGGGCCTCTTCCGGCAAGCGCTTGGGTTGTGGCGGGGGCAGGCGCTGGCTGATGTGTGTGAGGTGGAGCCGCTTGCGCGCGAGGCGGCGCGGCTGGAGGAGTTGCGGCTGACCGCGGTTGAGGGCCGAATTGAGGCCGACATTGCCGCGGGACTGCACGCCGAGGTAACAGGGGAGCTGCAGGGCCTGGTCGCCGAGTATCCGCTGCGGGAGCGGTTGTGGCGGCTGCTGGTGCTCGCGCTGTACCGAGCGGAGCGGCAGGCTGATGCGCTGGCGGCCTACCGGCGGGCCCGCGACATGCTGGCCGCCGAGCTGGGTCTGGAACCAGGGCAGGAATTGCGTCAGCTGGAGCAGGCGGTGCTGCGCCAGGAGGTGCCGTCGCGATCGCCGCCCTCGCGGCACAACCTGCCCGCGCAGCTGACGAGCTTCGTGGGCCGCGAGCAGGACCTGGCCAGGCTGGAAGGGCTGCTAACGCAGGCGCGGCTGGTTACCCTGGCCGGGACCGGCGGGACCGGAAAGACGAGGCTGGCGCTGGAGGCCGGAGCGCGCGTGGCGGACCGGTTCGCAGATGGGGTGTGGCTGGCCGAGCTGGCCGGCATTACCGATCCCGGACTGGTGGCGGGGCAGGTGATGCAGGCGCTGGGCGTGCGGCAGCAAGGCGATGTTCCGGTACTGGAGGCGCTGATCTACCGGCTGCGGTCAGCGGAGCTGCTGCTGGTGCTCGATAACTGCGAGCATCTACTGGACGCGTGCGCGCGGCTGACCGGCGTGCTGTTGCACGCCGCGCCTGGGCTGCAAGTTCTGGCGACCAGCCGCGAGCCGCTTGGCCTGCCGGGTGAGGTGACTTGTCTGGTGCACCCGCTGGAACTGCCGCGGGAGACCGGTGAAGAACGGGACGCGGTTCAGGCACCAGCGGTGCGGTTGTTCTTGGACCGCGGGTCGGCGGCGCGCGGCGGTGTGGCGGTCGGGGTGGCGCCGGTGGCGGTAGCGGAGCGGATATGCCGGAAGCTGGACGGGTTGCCGCTGGCTATCGAGCTGGCCGCGGCGCGGCTGACCACGCTGTCGGCGGTGGAGATCGAGGCGCACCTGGCGGACAGGTTTCGGTTCCTCGCCTACCGCCGGCCGGCTGCAGACGCTCGGCATCAAGCGCTGCGCGCGGCGATGGACTGGAGCTATGACCTGCTGTCGCCGGAGGAGCGCAGGGTCCTGGGCGAACTCTCGGTGTTCGCAGGCAGCTTTGGCCTGCCGGAGGCAGCCGAGGTGTGCGACGGCGGCGACCAGGAGACTGCGCTCGAGTTGATCGACCGGCTGGCCAGCAAGTCGCTCGTGGCTGCGCAGCTCGCCGAGGACGGGACCCGATACCGGCTGTTGGACACAGTGCGCCACTACGCGGTCGGCCGGCTCGCCGAGACCGGCGGAGCTGAATCCGCCAGGGAGCGGCATGCGGCCGCCTTCCTGGACCTAGCGGAGCGGGAACGTGCCCTGCCGATGCTGGTGCGCGAGCAGGACAACTTCCGCGCCGCGCTGGAATGGTCGCTGGCGCAGGACGATCAGACCGGGCCGCGGCTCGCTCGGGCCCTCGGGGCCTTCTGGCTCGGCCGCGGGCTGCTGGCCGAGGGACGGGACTGGCTGGATCGCGCGCTCGCTCAGCGCCCAGCCGATCAGCGGCTGCGCGCTGACCTGCTGCGACTGCTCGGCGCCGTGCGGTTCGAGGCCGCTGACCTGGACGGCGCGGACGCGGTGTTGTCGGAGGGTTCGCGGGTCGCGGTGGCAGCTGGCGCAGCCGCGGTTGCGGCCCGGATCCGCGTCCTACGCGCCGACATCGCGAACTTGCATGGCTTGGGACACGCCGAGGCGCTAGCTGAATGCGAGGCGGCGGCAGCTGTCCTGGAAGCCGAGAGTGACCTGGACGGACTGGCCGAGGCGCTGACAGCGGTCGGCAGGCTGCGATTCTGGCTCGATGACGTACCAGCCAGCCATGTCCTCGAGCGCGCCATCGACTGCGCGCGGCAAAGCGGCAACCACCGGGCGCAGATGCGGGCCAGCCACTGGCTGGCCGTGATCTTTAGCTTCCTGCCTATCCCTGCTGATACCGCGGTCGCCCGCGCCGAGCAGCTGCTCGCCGATGCCAGCGGCGACGCGTGGGCCGAAGCGGACCTGCTCAAGCCGCTGTGCGTGCTGTATGCCCATGTCGGCCGCGTCGCCGACGCCCAGGCGGCCATCGACCGCAGCCAATCGATATTCACCGGCTTCGGCGCGAAACTCGCCCTGGCCGAAAGTGCCGTCCCCGCCGCCATCGTCGGTCTGATCATCGAGGATCCGGCCACCGCCGAGCGCTACGCCCGGCAGGGACTGGAAGCGTTCCGCGCCATGGGTCATCGCGGAGAATATGTTGTCGATCTCGCCGTGCTGCTGGCGGACGCGGTGTACGAGCAGGGTCGCTTCGATGAAGCCCAGCAGCTTATCGACGAGGCCAAGGCTGAACCCTCGCCTGGCGGGTTCAGCCCGTTGCTGACCGAGGCGAAGCTGCTCGCCCGCCGCGGCCAGTTCGCCGCGGCACGAGGGCTAGTCGGCCAGGCCGAGGTGCTGCTGGCGTATCCGTCGTCCGCGCTGATGCGGGCTGATGTGCTCAAGGCCAGGGCCGAGGTGGAGCGGCTTGCCGGTGCGCACGCGCAGGCTGCGGCCAGCCTGCGCGCTGCCTTGCGGATCTATGAGGACCTGCGGGCAGCGACTCTGGCAAGGCAGATTCAGGCCGCCCTCGCCAGCCTCGCCGATCAGCCTGGCCGCGAACGGGTGTAGGCCCCCGAAGCTGTTCAACACGATTCCAACCAGTCTTCAACGCCCTTCGCTGACCCTCGTGTCAGGCGTCGGCCACCCGGCCTGACGACATCAGAGGCGCGGCGCGGTCCGCACCTAACGCCGTAGCTCCAGCAGAAGGGAACGGCCAATGCGCGTCCATGACAACCAGACCAAGACCGGCGGCTTCGTGATGGCAGCCGACGACGGGCAGGCGTTCTGGTTTCTGAACACCCTGACGATCAACAAGGTCGGCGGCAACAACAGCGAGGGTCGGCTCAGCATCGTGGATCACCGGGTGCCTCCCGGCTTCGCACCGCCGCCTCACATCCACCAGGCCAGCGACGAGGCGTTCTTGGTCTTGGACGGCGAGTTCGAGGGCTTCTGCGGGGACCAGGCGTGGCGGGCCGGACCCGGCTCGCTGGTATTCCTGCCGCGAGCGATCCCACACGGCTTCACCGTCTCCGACGCCGGCCCTGGCCGGATCATCGTCGTCGCCTCACCAGGCGGATTCGACGAATTCGTTGCCGCTGTCGGCCAGCCAGCTCAGGCCCTGCGATTGCCTGAGCCCGTCCCGCCCGATCCAGCCCGGCTCACCCAGATCGCCGCGGCTCACGGTATCCAGATTCTGCCCCCGCCACAGAGCTAGCAGGAAGGCGCACACGGCCTGCCCCTGGCCATCCTTCACGTCGCGCAGGGCGCCAGGACCTCTTCTGGCGCCCAGCAGCCCCAGCCTCATCGCACTCGGATGTCAACCAGAAGGAGAAGTTCCGATGTTCATGATGATCACCTTTCCCTGGCCAGTCCCGTCGGCCAACGTCGCACTGGCGGAGCTAGGGGTTAGCGGCAACCGCCCTCGCGCCGCCGACCAGCAGGTCGACGACCTCGAACTCATCCGCATCGGACACGGCATTCGCCGCCTCGAGGAGGCCCGGAGTCGGTAGAGCGAGCGACGGCGTCCCGGCAGTGGTGCCGGCTGGCCCGGTCACCGCGCGACAACGGTCAGCACTCATCGCCGGGCGCCGTCGTCAAGCGCGGCACCGCGAGGTCAAGGGGCCTCGCCGCGCCGATCACAGAGATTCCTGTCACGTCGGCACCGGCTCGACACCACGCAGGGGAGCTCGGGTACCTTTCGGCCGGTAACAGCGCCCCAAGCATGCCGTGGATGGCGGCTCGGCGCAGCAGGACCAGCACCAAACCGCCATCCATGTGCTTCCTATCGGCCTCGCCATTCGGACGCCACGAGGTGGGCGGGATCACCGCCTGGGATTCCGTCGTGTCACCGGTCCTGGGCTTCACGGAGGCGGCAAATACCGTGCCCGACGCGGACTGGCTCGCGCTCGTCGACCTGTCGTTCAGCGACGCGAACGCGGTTGCTGCCACCCGCCAGCCCCGCTAGGGCGACGTTGGCCGACGGGACTGGCCAGGGAAAGGTGATCATCATGAACATCGGAACTTCTGCTTCTGACTGACACGCGACCGGGATGATGTGTGGTCCACGCCGTCGGCGCGGTTCGGTACTGGTCACGCTGCCGATCATGGGCGCGATGTGGCGTGATGCCATCGGCCAGCTGGCCGATGCAGAGGATGATCTGCGGGCGGACTGCTACTGGCGAGCTGGTGCGGACGCCAGGGTCGTAGGCCGCGACCCAGCCGGCGAGCTGCACCTGCAAGTGCCGGCGCTTACCGCTGGCGCGTCTTGCTGTCGCGCTTGACCAGGACCACCGGGCAGCTAGCGTGCGCGGCGCGAGCCTGACTGACCGAGCCGAGCAGCAGCCCGGCAAATGGTGAGCTGCGGCGGAAGTCTTGAACGTTGATCCTGGTGGGGCCGCGTTCTACAGTCGAGCCAAGGTGCACGAGGCCGGGCATTCATCACCGCGGTGTCTGATTCACTCGCTCACACCACTGCACAGAGGTACTGCAACGATGAGCAGCAACAGGGTGATAAAGGCAGATCACACGGGAAGCCGCCGGTCAGCGGAATTCGACGCGATCGTGGTGGGCGCGGGTTTCTCCGGCCTGTACATGCTGCATTCGCTGCGCAAGCTCGGGCTGAGCGTACGGGTGTACGAGCGGGGCGGCGGAGTGGGCGGCACTTGGTACTGGAACCGCTATCCGGGCGCGCGCTGTGACTGCGAGAGCGTGTTTTACATGTTCAGCGATCACATGTCAGAAGGAATCCTCAACGAGTGGACCTGGTCAGAACGCTACGCCGCCCAGCCTGAGATCCTGCGTTACCTTCAATTCGTCGCGGACAGAATGGACCTGCGCCGCGATATCCAGTTCAACGCGACTGTGGTCGGCGCGGTGTATGACTCCGGACGTGGGTCCTGGGACATCCGGCTGGCAGACGGCGGCACAGCGTCGGCGCGCTTTCTGGTCACCGCGGTCGGCTGCCTGTCGGCCACCCTGACGCCCGAATTTCCGGGCATTGACAGTTTCGCCGGGGAGAGCCATCACACCGGTTCCTGGCCGCAGCAGGGTGTCGACTTCACTGGCAAGCGGGTGGCGGTGATCGGCACCGGGGCCACCGCGGTGCAGGCCGTGCCCGAGATCGCTAAGCAGGCGGCACATGTCTGGGTCTTCCAGCGAACCCCGAACTTTGACATCCCTGGGCGGAACCGCCCGATGGAGCCCGACTACGCCGCCGCGGTCAAAGCGGATTACAAAGACCTGTGGCAGAAGGCACGCGGGACCGGCTTCGGGATGCCCTTGGACGCAGCGCGAAGGTCCGCGGTGGACTGTCCGCCGGAGGAGCGGCAGCGCATCTTCGAGGCGGGCTGGGCCAAGGGCGGGTTCTACATGGTCCTGGAGACGTTCAGCGACTTCCTGGTAAACATGGAGAGCAATGATGCGGTCTCCGAGTTCATCCGCGGCAAGATCCGCGAGGTTGTCAAGGACCCGGCGACCGGCGACCTGCTGGCGCCCAAAGACCATCCGTTCGGCACCAAGCGGCCGCCGCTGGAAAACGGCTACTACGAGGCCTTCAACCGGGACAACGTGACGCTTCTCGACGCGCGGACCACGCCGATCCGGGAGATCACCCCGCGCGGCGTGCGGATGGGCGAGCATGAGTACCCGGCCGACGTGATCGTGTACGCCACCGGCTTCGACGCGATGACGGGAAGCCTGTTCGGCATGGGCATCACCGGCCGGGACGGGCTGCGCCTGCGCGACAAGTGGCAGGACGGCCCGCGCACCTACCTTGGCCTCACCACGCACGGCTTCCCGAACCTTTTCCTGATCACCGGGCCGCAAAGTCCGTCCGTGCTGACGAACATGCCGGTGTCCATCGAGCAGAACGTGGAGTGGATCACAGGTCTCATTCAGTACCTGCGCTCGCATGATCTGGACGTGGCTGAGCCTGCCAAGGAAGCCGAAGACAAATGGGTCGCGCACCACGAGGAAATGACGTCGGCCACCCTGCTGCTCGGCACGGACTCCTGGTGGGTGGGAGCCAACATCCCCGGCAAGCCCAGGACGGTCTACCCGTATGTCGGCGGGATAGGCCCATTCCGTGCCATCTGCCAGGAGGTCGCGGAGCAGGGCTACGAGGGCCTAGTGCTTACTAGGCACGATGCGCCGGCTCCGGCGGCTGCCGTATCGGCAAAAGAGTGACTCAAGTCGGAACTCAGCGTCGGCCGACGGCCGCTCTTCCCAGGAGCGGCATGTGCGCGCGCTCACGTCCAGCGCCGGCTCTGCATAAAACATGCGCGCATGGGCTGCTGCCTGCTCCGGCTTTGGCCGGATCGCCAACAGCGCAGGTAGTTCTGGACAAACAGCGGCCGAGCCGCCGTCTGCGTGGCTGGGCATGGCCGACGGCTTTCCGGGCGCGCCGTGGGCGGCAATACTGCGATCGATCAAAGGTTCGTGGGCAGACTGGGATGGTGCGTATGACCATCTGGGTGCAGCCGGGGTCTGGCCATGCCAAGGTAGGCGGCGAACATGCTGGTGCGCTGGTAGTCCGCGTCAACCAGCGGGCTGTGGAGGGACAGGCCACGGCGGCTGCCTTGGCTGCTGTTGCTGCGGCCTTCGGCGTCCGGCCGCATGCGGTGACCTTGGTCTCTGGAGCGGCAAGCAGGCTGAAGATCGTCGAGGTTGCCGGTGTGGACCGGGTCGCTCTCGACCGGCTGCTGGCGGGGTGACACGCGTCGGCCATCCGACGGTAGGGTCAGCGCTGACTAACGCGTCGCACCGGTGGCAAGAGCACATTCCGCGGCGCACCCCGGCACTGATTTGACGATGACGCCGCACCCGCCGGTAAATAACCCCCCGTCGCACACTCGGACCCAGCCTGGCGAGGGTATGCAGGTCAGCGGCGCGGTCGAGGTAGTCATTTAACTGCAGAACATGCTCTAGTTAGTTGCCACCTTGGCGTCTCTGCCAGATGAGCCATGGCTTACTGCCCCCGGTTGAAAAGTGTCGATGGTCATGACCTTCACAGGTAACGCCTGGCCGGGTGGCATATTCAGCGGCTGTTGGCAGCGTGGCTGGCGCGCCTACGCTGTCGCTCGTGGGAATGTTCGCGTTCCTGTTCACCGACATCGAGGGGTCCACGGCGCTGCTGCAGCGGGTGGGCGCTGAGACCTACGGAGGGGTGCTGGCGGATCATCATGCGCTGATCCGGTTGGCGCTGGCCGCGCATGGCGGCGCGGAGCTGAACACCGCCGGGGACGGGTTTTTCGCCGGGTTCTCCTCGCCCCGGGCGTGCGTGGCGGCGGCGCTGGAGATGCAACAGGCGTTAGCCGGGCACGTGTGGCCTGCCGGGGAGCGGGTGCGGGTGCGGATGGGCGTGCACGCCGGCGAGGCGGAAGAGACGGCCGCGGGGCTGGTGGGCCTGGATGTGCACCGGGCGGCGCGGATCGCCGCGGTCGGGCACGGCGGCCAGGTGCTGGTGTCCGAGACTACGGCGGCGCTGGTTCGTGATGGGCTGCCACCGGGCGCGGTGCTGAAGGATCTGGGCTTGCACCGGCTGAAGGATCTGGGCCGGCCCGAGCTGCTGTTCCAGCTGTGCGGGCCGGGGCTGGGAGCGGAGTTTCCGCCGTTGCGGTCGCTGGACAGCCCGGCCCTGCCGAACAACCTGCCAGCTCAGCTGGCCGGGTTCGTCGGCCGGGCGCAGGAGATAGCTGAGGTCGCCGGCCTGGTGAAGGCTGGGCGGCTGGTGACGCTGACCGGGGCAGGCGGGGCGGGGAAGACCCGGCTGGCCCTGCAGGTGGCCGCCGACCTGCTGGACGGCTGGGCTGACGGGGTGTGGCTGGCGGAGCTGGCCGCGGTCACCGACCAGGGAGCGGTCCCGGCCGCGGTCGCCGCGGCGCTTCGGATCCCGGCGCAGTCGGGTCGGCCCGTCCTGGACACCCTGGCAGATGCGCTCGGCCCGCAGGACGCGCTGATCGTGCTGGATAACTGCGAGCACCTCATCGACGTATGCGCCGCGATCACGGAGACGATCATGCGGCGGTGCCCGAAAGTGCAGGTGATCGCCACCAGCCGCGAACCGCTGGGCATCGCCGGGGAGCGGATCTACCGGGTGCCGTCACTGTCCCTGCCCAACGCAGACGACCAGTCCGACCCGGCCGAGACGGCCGGGACGGGCGACGCGGTGGCGCTGCTGGCCGACCGGGCCTTGGCACAGGGTGTGCAGCTGGCCCTCGATGCCGAGACCTTGCCGGTGCTGGTGGCGGTGTGCCGGCGGCTCGACGGGATGCCGCTAGCTATCGAGTTGGCCGCAGCCCGGTTGCGTTCGATGTCGCTGACCGAGCTGGCCGCCCGGCTGGACCAGCGGTTCCGGCTACTGACCGGGGGCAGCCGCACCGCGCTGGAGCGGCAGCAGACGCTCCGCGCCACGATCGGCTGGTCGTATGCGCTGCTGACCGGCGAAGAGCGGGTGATGCTAGGCCGGCTGTCTGTGTTCGTCAGCGGCTTTGACCTGGCCGCGGCCGAGGCGGTGTGCGGGCACGAGCCGGTCAGCGTGGTAGACGTGGCGGGGCTGGTGGGCTCACTGGTGGACAAAAGCCTGGTGGTGGCCGAGACGGCGGGTACCACGCTGCGATACCGGCTGCTGGAAACCATCCGTCTCTACGCCGCCGAGCGCCTGGCCGACGACGGCCCGGAGGCCGCCGTGGCCGCCGCCGCGCACAGCGAGTACTACCGTGCCCTGGCCGAGGCGGCAGCGCCGCACCTGTGCGGCCCGGACCAGGCCGGCTGGCTGGCCCGGCTGGACGCCGACCAAGCCAACCTGCTGCGCGCCGCCCAGCACGCGGCCGGCGACCCGAACGGCACCGCGAAGGTGCTGCGGTTCGGGATTGCCGCTTGGCGGTACTGGTTCTGGAAGGGACCGTCCGGATGGGAGGAGGCAGCCGGGCTGCTGCTGCCAGCGCTGCGGCGGCCGGAAGCTCGCGCAGACCCTGGCCTCTTCGCGGAAGCACTGGTCTTCGCTGCGTTCTTCACCAGCGAAACGGACGTGACCGCAAGCCTCCGGCTCGCTGAGCAGGCGGACGAGGTCGCCCGCGAGCTCGGCGATGACCGGCTGCTCTTCTGGTCGTGCGGGATCCTGTGCATCGTATGTGGCAACCACGGTGACCGGGAGCGGGCGCGCCTTGCGGGACACGAATCGGTCGAGCGGGCCCGCAAGGTCGGCGATGACGTGCTGCTGGCCCAAGCCCTGCTGGTGTACGCCCTGTACAGCGGCCCGGCCGCGAAAGGGCCGCTGTACGCCGAGGCGTTCGCCTGCGCCCAGCGCTCCGGCGACGTCGCCGTCACCGTCAATCTGCACAACAATGCTGGCTTCGCCGCGCTGGAGGCCGGCGACATCGCTGGCGCGCGAGCCCACCTGGAAGTAGCAATCGCGGCCGCGCGGGCAATGGGCTGGCAGCACCTCGTCGCCCCATTGAACCTGGCCGAGGTGCTGCGGGCCGAGCACGACCCCGCCGGCGCGCGCTCGGTCCTCGAGGAAGTCGTGCGGGCCAGCCGAAGGACCGGCGCCAAATGGGAACTGGCCAGTGCCATCCTCAGGCTGGCCTGCATGGCAGCCGATGTGGCCGACTGGCACCCGGCCGCCGTACTGCTTGGAGCCTCCCAAGCCCTGCTGAACCAGACGGGAATTTCGTGGGATCCGTTCGACGCACGCCACCGCCAGGAAACCCTGGACCGGGCAGCCGCAGCCCTCGGCGAACGGCAATTCCAGCACGCCTACGGCCACGGCATCGCGCTCACACTCGACCAGGTCATCGATCTTGCCCTCAGACGGGCACCGGTCTGATCCCTGGCGGACCAAGGCAAGCTTGAGGCAGCCGCGCCCGGTCACATCGCCCGGCGGTCAGACTCGACATGCCTGTCCGACACGTTCGGATAGATATGCGGTGCGTAGTTTGGGCGTGAACTAGGCCATCACGTCGGGCCGCTCCCGATGCCGCAGACGACGTCCTCACGCGAGTCGTCGGGAGCAACATACATACCGACGGCGGCAACCGGCCGGTATATGGCGCGATCAGCGTCACGCTCGAGGGCTGCAAGGACATCCTCGGGCTGTGGAGGCCCGCGAGCAGGGCATCTCGCTGACCGGTCCGGACGGGTTACTCAAGCAGCCATCCCCTCCAGCACCTTGTCGCTGATCCGTGAGATGGTCTCCCTGCTCACGCTGGCGCCGTAGATCTGCTCGAAGTCTCCGACGGCGGACGGTAGTGATCCTGACCCTTGAGTCGCCAGAAGCGCGCGGATCTCGGTGTCGTGTCGAGGAGGCCAGGACCGGGGCGGCACTGCCGGTGAGCCCGTAGGAATGATCGCCCGCTCACACAGATCCTCCAGGTAGTCATGCGGATGACCGCATGATCATGCACTGCACCTACGTGCGGTATTCGGCAGGATCGTGGCATCTGCGCGCATGCGGGTCGTGTGCCCGAGGCCATGAATGCGGCCAGGATGTAGTTCGGATGCCGGTCGAGGTTCTGGCGGGCGCGGTCGTATCTCATGGTGGTGCGGGGGTCGGCGTGGCGTGCTGCGATCTGGACGTCGCGCAGGTCGACCCCGGCGTCAAGCACCGTGGTCACGAACGTGTGCCGGAGCATGTGCAGGTGGGTGTGGCTTATCGGCACGGAGCCAAGCTGGGCCAGATGACGAAGACGACGGGTGGCGGCATGCCGGTCCATCCTGGTCTCGCGGGTGTTGAGCAGGATCGGCCCCGCGGACCGGCCGCCGATAGCGCGGTCGATGGCACGGCCGACGGCAGGCGGCAGGCGGCAGCGGGATGAGAACGACCTTGGTTCCCTTGCCGCATATCCGAAGAACGCGGTGGCCGTGTTCATCCCCGAGGTCGGCGATGTCGGCGCTGGTGGCTTCGAAGATCCACAGGCCGAGCAAGCCCGAGCATCGCCTCGAGGTGCGGTCGACGCGCCGCCTGCGGGATTCAGATGACGCTCGGCGCACC
>JASHSZ010000011.1 GCA_030040815.1 Streptosporangiaceae bacterium | reverse complement strand
CACACCGGGGGTGGGATACCACGTGGCCGGCACCACCACGGGCCGCGGCTAAACTGGGGTCCAGGCCCCTCGCACGGCGCTCATCCTGCTAACCCCCCCAGGGCCGGAAGGCAGCAAGGGTACGCGGGCTCTGTCGGGTGTGCGAGGGGTCCCTGACTTTCCTGGCAGACTGAGGGCATGGCAGGCGACACCCCCCGCCGCGGGCGAGGCAGCCCCGGTCCAGGCCCTGATCAGGTCGGCAACCCCCGGTCGGGAGTACCGGCCGCGCCCCTGGCGCTCTACCGCCGGTACCGGCCGGGCACCTTCGCGGAGGTCAAGGGCCAGGATCACGTCACCGAACCGCTGCGGCAGGCACTGCGCAGCGGCCGGGTCCACCACGCGTATCTCTTCAGCGGGCCGCGGGGCTGCGGCAAGACCTCCAGCGCTCGGATCCTGGCCAGGTCGCTGAACTGCGAGCTCGGCCCGACGCCTGATCCGTGCGGAAAGTGCCCGTCGTGCGTGGCACTGGCTCCCGCCGGGCCGGGCAGCATCGACGTCATCGAGATTGACGCCGCATCGCACGGCGGCGTGGACGACGCCAGGGACCTCCGCGAGCGCGCGTTCTATGCACCGGTGTCGGGGCGCTTCAAGATTTACATCATCGACGAAGCCCACATGGTCACCAGGGAAGGCTTCAACGCGCTGCTGAAGCTGGTCGAGGAGCCGCCGCCGCACCTCAAGTTCGTCTTCGCCACCACGGAGCCGGAGAAGGTGATACCAACCATCAGGTCGCGGACGCACCACTACCCGTTCCGGCTGGTGCCGCCGGCGATCCTGCGCGAGCACCTCGAGCAAATCCTCGCCAGTGAGGGAGCGCCGTACGAGCCAGCCGTGCTGCCCGTGGTGATCCGGGCGGGAGCGGGGTCAGTCCGCGACGCCCTGTCGGTGCTTGACCAGCTGCTGGCTGGCTCGGGTGAGTCCGGGCTGCATTACGACCGCGCCATCGCGCTGCTCGGTTACACCGACGACCGGCTGCTGGACGAGGTCATCGACGCGTTCGCCGCCGAGGACGGCGCGGCCGTTTTCCAGGCCATCGACCACGTCGTGGAAGCGGGCCACGATCCGCGCCGGTTTGCGGCCGACCTGCTCGACCGGCTTCGCGACCTCATTGTGCTGTCTGCGGTGCCCGACGCCACGGCGACCGGCCTCATCGACGCACCGCCGGATCGGCTGGAACCGCTGACGAAACAGGCGGGCGCGGTCGGCCGTGTCGGCCTGACCAGGGCGGCCGAGATCATCAGCGCGGGACTGGTAGAAATGCGGGGCGCAGCCCAGCCGCGGCTGCTGCTCGAGCTCATGTGCGCACAGGTGCTGCTGCCGGCCGTCGGCCCGGACGCCGCCGCGCTAGCTGACCGCCTGGACCGGCTCGAGCGCCGCCTGAGCGCAGGCCCTTCCGGGTCGGCTGAGTCCTCGGTTACCGCCGACGCGCGCCGCGATCAGGCTCCGCAGCGGCCGGATACTGCCCGGAGCCAGCCAGAACCTGCGCCGCACCCTGCGCAGGTCCGGCGGCAAGAGCAGCTGCGGTCTGACGAGGCAGCAGAACCGGCTGGCCCGGCAGCGGCGCGGCCAGCCGCGGCACCTGCGGACACTGCGGCACTGCAGGCGCGTTGGCCGGACGTGCTGGAAGCGGTGCAGAGCCGGAAGCGCGTCGCGCGGATGCAGCTCAATGACGCCACCGTGTCGTCATTCGCAGACGGCGTACTCACCCTGGCCTTCGCCCACGCTGGGACCGCGACGGGCTTCCTGACCGGCGGTTACGACAAGGTGCTCGGCCAGGTGCTTGCCGACATGTTCGGCGTGACGCCGCGCATCACGACGTCGGTGGGCACGGGCGACGCGAAGACAGGCGCGCGTGCCGATGGCCAGGCAGCGTCGCGAGACAGCGACCACCGCCTCGGACAGCCGGCCGGCCGGGATGGCGCCCCCGGCCCGGCCCGAGACGTGGCTGCGTCCGCGCCCGGCGAGCGGGAACCGCGCCGGACCGGGACCATGGCGGGCGCGGCGCGGCAGGCTGCGACCGCGCGCAGGTCAGCCAGCCGGGCGGACGCACCGGGAAGCCCGGCGGCAGCCGACGAGCCCCAGCCGTACGACGAACCGGACCCGGACGTGCTCACCGGGTCCGGTCTCATCGAGCGCGAGCTCGGCGGCCAGATCATTCACGAGCTCGACGAGCAGTAGCCGCGGCTCCGGCGTGCCGCCGCCACGTCGGTCGCGCAGCCGTGGCGGGAAGAGGCTCCGCCTGCGCCGCCGCCGACCCTAGGCTGACGCAGTTGGCACTCTCCCGACCCTTTCGGCTTGGGCGTGCCGCCCGGCGTGCCCGCCCGGCCCGCAGGCCGTAGGCTCGGAGTGTCCGGCATGGCGCGCACCACAACCAGGGAGGCCGCGTGGAGCCTCAAGGGCAGCTCAACATGCAGCAGCTTCTCCAAGCGGCCGCGGCGATGCAAAGCCAGCTGATGTCGGCCCAGCAGGAACTCGCCGATGCCGAGGTCGAGGGGACAGCGGGCGGTGGCCTGGTCACTGTCACCGTCAACGGCCAGGGGGAGCTCATCGACCTGTCGATCGCGCCGGCCGCGATCGATGCCGGCGATCCGGAGGAA
Source organism: Streptosporangiaceae bacterium (assembly GCA_030040815.1). Next base: position 1,840 of record JASHSZ010000011.1, on the reverse strand, counting down.
ACCGCACAGACGCTGGCCGATCTGGTGCTGGCGGCTTACCAGGACGCCTGCCGCGAAGTCGACGACCTGCAGCAGGAGACGATGGCGCCGTTCGCTGGTCTTGGCTCGGGTGGCGGACTGCCCGGTTTTCCCGATCTCGGCAGTCTGTCGGGAGGGACTGGCGGCCTCGCCGGGGTCGGCCCTGGCGAGGAGGCGGCCGATGCGGACGAGCCCGGCTACCCCGCCGCGGAGCAGCCGCCCGCCAGCGATGCGGGCGAGGACGGCCCGGACCACGAGAGCTGAGGCAGCCCCGTGTATGAGGGAGTTGTCCAGGACCTGATCGAAGAGCTCGGCCAGCTGCCGGGCATCGGCCCGAAGGGCGCCCAGCGCATCGCCTTCTTCCTGCTGACTGCGGACCCTGAGGCGGTGCGGCGGCTTGCCGCAGTGCTGGTCGAAGTCACCGAACGGGTCAGATTCTGCCGGGTCTGCTGCAACGTGGCCGAGGACGACGAGTGCCGGATCTGCAAGGACGCACGGCGCGATCCCTCGGTTATCTGCGTGGTCGAGGAACCGAAGGACGTCGCCGCGATCGAGAAGATCCGTGAGTTCCGCGGCCGCTATCACGTGCTCGGCGGCGCCATCAGCCCCATTGACGGAGTCGGGCCGGACGACCTGCGGATCAGGGAGCTGATGGCCAGGCTCGCGGACGGGGCGGTATCCGAGATAATCCTGGCAACGAATCCGAACCTGGAAGGAGAGGCAACGGCCACCTACCTAGCACGCTTGATCAAGCCGATGGGAATCCGGGTCACCAGGCCCGCCAGCGGGCTGCCGGTCGGCGGTGAACTGGAGTACGCCGATGAGGTGACGCTTGGGCGAGCTTTCGAGGGACGGAGACTGCTGGATGTCTGAGGTACCGGATAAGCCGGACAACTCAGGCGAGCCGGCCGGGGCGCGCGGCGATAGCGCCGACGAATGGCGACCGCTAGCCGACCAGGTGGCCCAGCATGCCCGGGACTTCCTCGACGGGCTCGCGGCCGTTGCGCGCGGCGAGGGAGCGGACGAGATGGTGCCGCTTCTCCTGCTCGAGACGGCGCAGATGATGCTGGCCGGGGCTCAGCTCGGGGCGAGCAAGGACGTGATCCTGCCCGGCAACTATGAGCCGGACGTAGGCGCAGACCCGGATGTCGACCTGGACGCGCTGCGGACGGGACTAGCCACCCGGCTGGCCGGCTGCGATGAATACGCCGAGATCTTTGACCCCTACGGCGACACCCACGCCACCCCGTTCCGGCTCTCTGATGATCTGGCGGCCGTGGCGGCGGATCTGGTGCACGGCCTGAAGCACCACGAGGCCGGCCGGATCGCCGAGGCCTTGTGGTGGTGGCAGTACGCCTACGTCAACCACTGGGGCACGCACGGCGGGGCGGCGATGCGGGCGCTGCACTCGATCGTCGCGCACGCCCGGCTGGACGTTGCCGAGGAGTCGGCGACGCGCTAGCAGATCACCCGGTCCCGATAGACTCAAGATTCGGCCAGCCAGCGTCGCGGCCAGCCAGCACCGACCGGTGCTGGCGCCGAGCAAGCCCGGTAACGGAGGAGCAAGCACAACCGTGGCCCTAGTGGTGCAGAAGTACGGGGGATCGTCGGTCGCCGACGCGGCAGGAATCAAGCGGGTGGCCCAGCGAATCGTCGCGACCAGGAAGGCCGGCAACCGCGTGGTGGTCGTGGTGTCCGCCATGGGCGACACCACTGACGAACTGCGCGACCTGGCGAACCAGGTGAGCCCTGCACCCCCAGGCCGTGAGCTGGACATGCTGCTGACTGCCGGCGAGCGGATCTCGATGGCGCTGCTCGCGAT
>JASHSZ010000726.1 GCA_030040815.1 Streptosporangiaceae bacterium | reverse complement strand
GCCACGATGCACTCCTTCCAGCGCCGGGGACGGCGGGAAATACGCCGGCTGCCCGTCGCCCAAGCCTGCGGCAATCAGTCGGCATCCTTGAAGCAAGCGTTATGGTGCCCACTCGGTGTATGCCCGCGTCGAGGAGCTTGCAGGCCCTACCAGCAGTGCGAGGTCTTGGCAGCGGCCCCTGCGGGCGTAGGTCTGGATATGGAACCGCCTGGCGATCAGGGCATCTAGCTGCGGAGACTGCGCGTACCTTTTACGAGCTTCTCCATCTTCGAGGGCACGTGGGAGATCTAGCGCATGATCATCGGTAAGCCATGCTGAACCCTCGGCGACCGCCGCTTTGTTCCAACGGGTGCGGTCCTGGTCGGCCAGGGTCACCGGGTTACCCTTGGCGTCGGTGCGGGCGGGGGTGCGGGCCGAGGTCAGCAGCAAGCGAGCCAGCCGGATCGCCTCGGCCTCGAGATCGACCCGGGCCACCGCGTGTCCGCCGGTCGGCGGGGATCAACGGCAGCTGACGTTCGACTATGTCGACACGGTGTCCGGGGAGGTGATGCGGGGTCAGATCGTCCCGGCCGACCGGGAGTACCTACGCGCCTGAGCCGGCGCTCGGCTCGCGGGCGTGCCCTCACCGAGGTCCGGGTATGTCCGACAGGCGCTCGATGTGAACAAGGCCTGCGGGGTCCACCACGACTGTCCATCCCTCGCCGCGGTGCTCCAGGTAGGCGAGGATCGCGCCCGGCGAAACGGTCGCCTTGTACAGGGCCGCCGCGCCGACGGGCGTGTACCGCCTTCCAAGCTGCTCAGCCAGGTCGCGTTCGAACGTCCACGACATCCGGCGCATCCGGTCCGCCAGGCTTCCCCGGTAGAGCGTCACATCCGAGCTGGGACGCGGCAGCGGGATTGTGGTGCCGTCGGGTTGCCTGACCACGAGCGGCGGATACGAAGAGAACCCAGCGGCGCGAAATATCTCAAGCCGGCCGGCTTCGCGGAGATCCGATGTCGGTGAGTCATCCCAGGGTCCAGATGTTCGCTATGACCTCCGGGGAGGTCGCCGGCCGGGATCCTGCTCGTCCTGACCGCGTCGCGCAGCGCGCCCGAGGGCTGCCTGCTGGTACGGATCTCGCTGAACACATCGAACCCGGCAGCAGACATAGGCGGCACCGGCACGAGCCGTTCAGCGCTGTTCATCGGCCGGTTCCGATGAAGGCCGCGTGTGGGCCCGGTGACGTGTTCGGCGTCCGGCGCGGCTGCAGCGGTACTCGGGCTGAGAATCTCGGTCCTAGGCCCGACGTCTCCCCTGAGGCTGTCTAGATCAAGCCGGACTGGACTGGGCCGTCCTCAGAGACGGTGACGTCCGCTTGCGCATGTGTCGCGCGTTCGATATTCCGCTTCAGCACCGCCAGCATGCGCGCCTGCATGATCCAGGAAACCGGAAGGAGAACGCAGTCGGCGGCGAACCGTTCTATCCAGCGCGGGCGGAAGGCCTGGAAGCCGCTTATCACCAGGCGAGTGGGCCCGCCGGGCAACTCGTTCAGCAGGAAGCCCCAGATCCCTTCCAGGTAGGACGCCGGCCGGGGCGCGTTGGGATCTAGCCAGCGGCCTTGCAGATCCGTGTACCCGTACAGGCCGAAGATCCGGTTCGGATCAAGCACTCCGAAGCGTTCCTCGCAGCCCAGCTCGGTGCTGAAGCGCAAGATCTGCTGGTGCGTAAGCATGAAAAGAACTCCCTGTCGGCTCGGCTGGTCATGACTGAGCGCGAGCAGGTCAGGAGGTGCACGAGCAGCTCAGATTCAGAGCATCCAGACATCCTATCCAGCCAGTGTCGGGAGGCAGATGAGCTAGACGATTGCTCTGTCACCAGTTGGCGACTGCGGTGCCGGCTGTCACCATGGTTCCGTCATTGCGTCACCAGAGGAGGCGGCCATGATCGCGGCGACGCATACCGATTTCGTCAGGATGCGGGTGAGCAAGGCTGTCGGACTGATGTCGCCTAACGATCAGACACTGCCTGACGAGCTGGTAATCCTGGACGAGCTGGACGGTGACCGGCACCTAGCGATTTCGGTCGGTCATGCCGAGGCCTTTGGCATGGCCGCCAGCCTGCAAGGCATGCGATGGGCGCGCCCGATGACCTACCAGTTCACTGCTGAGCTGGTACGCAGCCTTGGTGGCGAGGTGCGGGAGGTCCGGCTGGACCGGGTCATCAACGGCGCATACGCCGCGACCGTGGAGCTCGAAGGGCCAGAGGGCACCGGCCTGGTCGACGCCCGGTCGAGCGATGCGCTGAACCTTGCCGTCCTCACCGGGGCGCCGATACTGGTTGCTCCCGAGGTGCTGGCGGACTGCACCCGACGTCAGGAGGGCGACTCTGCTGAGGCGGTTCTGCTGCGGCGGGCGGTGGCCGCTAGGCCGATGACGATCAGGAGGCCGACCGTCGAGGATTCTGCAGGTGAGGATTCCGGGTCTGGCGGGCCCAACGAACCGGCTTGAACGTATGTTGCGCGGCTTCCGCACAGATGTCGTGGTGCTGAGTTGGTGCTAACAAGGCGACGGTCAACAGGCCATCTACCTGCGGAAACTGCCCTCACCTCCACGAGCTTCACGATATTTGAGGGCACGTCGGAAATCCAGCGCGTGATCATCGGAAGGGCCGTCACCGGGCTCGACGTGCGGTAATAACCGCTGGGCATCGCACTGGTGGTCGGTCTACCGGCGACGCGCGGACAGTGTATGACGGCAGCTGATGGCAGGTCTCGCGTTCACGTGCTCGGCCGCGGCCAAACAGCGATGCAACGGCATAGGCCAACCGGCCTGCTTGCTCGTCGGCGCGGCGGATCTCGGCGGCGCTCTTTGCACGCTTCAGTTGGTATAGCCGGTAAGAGTCGTAAGGCATCATCGCTCCTCCTTCAGGCAGGCCAGCGCCAGAGTGACGGTCTCGGCCGCTTCGGAGAGCGATTGCGGCCCGGCAGCGAGCCTTGCCCGCCGTGCTATCCGCGATCTATCGCCAGGCGATGGCAGATCGAAAGCCGATCGATCGCCGATGCCCAACCTCTTCGCGCCATCGCTGGCAGGTCGAGTTGTAACGGCTGGTCGACGAATCGCGGGCGCTGGTGCCTGCTACGAAACCGGGGCGCCGCCAGTTCGGGTCGCGCGCAGGGCAGCAGCCTGAGCCCTTGCCGCATCCGAGGCGGGCCTGTCACCAAGAGCGGCATGCGCGTCGCTGAGCAGGTTCAGCGCGCGTGCCTCATCCGGTCGCGCCCCCAGTTCGCGGCAAGCGCCCGCGGCCTGCTGCCCGAGTACGACAGCTTGCATCGGATCGCCGCTGGCGAGAGCCACCTCGCCTAGCCCCCGCAGCGCCCGCGCCTCGGCGAGCCGATTGCCATTCGCGTGCGCTTGCTGCAGGGCACGCTGCAATGCGCCGCGGGCCGGACCGAACTCGCCCAGCCGTGCCCGCGCCAGCCCGAGGCTGACTAGGACATGAGCCTCTGAGACGGGATCACCTATGTCGTGCGCGTTGGCCAGCGCTAGCTCGAATGCGCCAACGGCGCGGTCCAGCTCCCCGGCCTGCAGGTAAGCGTCGCCGAGCCGATTGAGAACCTGTGCCTCGCTCCGCTTGCTTTGCGCAGCATGGACGAGCGCTAGCGCCTCGGTCAGCAATCCGATAGCAGTATCGACCTCGCCCAGCTCCAGCTTGACCCCGGCGAGGATCCGAAGGGCATAAGCCAGATCCGTTCGGTCCCCTCCGCTCCTGAGGATGGCCAGAGCCTGCTGAACGCGTCGTGCGGCATCGTCAAGTTGCCCGCCTTGCCGGTCCAGCGCCGCGAGCTGGGATGTCACGATGGCTATGCCCTGTTCGTCGGCCGCGTCCCGGAACAGCCGTTCCGCCGTGGTGAGTTCCTCGCGGGCCCCGGAGAACAGCCCCTGCTCCATGTGAAGCGACCCGAGGGCGTACAGGATCGTGGCCTGACCGCGGGCATCGCCTGCCCGCCGCGCGGCGTCCAGGGCGATATCGTGAGTCTCCCGCCAGTCGTCGAGGTAGCCTCGCGATTGGAACAGCGTGGCCGCGGCGAACGCGAGGCCCCAGCACAGCTCGCT
>JASHSZ010000725.1 GCA_030040815.1 Streptosporangiaceae bacterium | reverse complement strand
ACTGATGGTCAGAGGTGACGCTCGAGCGACTCCATCTTTGCCTGCATGCCGCCGGTCACGCCCGGCCTGATGTCGGCCTTGAGGGTCACGCTCACCCGCGGCGCGCGCGCCGCGACCGCTTCGCACGCGGCCTTGACCACGGCCATCACCTCGTCCCACTCACCCTCGATGGTGGTGAACATCGCGTCGGTCCGGTTCGGCAGCCCGCTGGCGCGGACGACCCGCACGGCATCGGCGACGTAACTGGCGACATCCTCGCCCACGCCGAGTGGCGTCACCGAGAACGCGACGATCATCCTGAGTCCTCCTCTTTTGCTGGGCGCACGGTCGATCAGACCGCCAGCTGGCAGGAGTCGGTCACGACGTGCGCGGTATCCGGCGGTACCCAGACCCACTCGGCCGCGGCCCGCTGCACGGCTTCCGCCGTCCACCTGGGCACCGCCGCCTCCTTCGTCCCGCTGCCGCCCCCGGACTGGTCATGCTAGCGCCGATACGATCGAGACCGTATCCCGCCACCCAGGACCACGAGGAGCGCCATGGACGCCCGCCAGTACATCGAGGACCACGCCGCCGAGTTCTTCGGCGCGCTCAGTCAGTGGCTGGCGATCCCCTCCATATCTGCCGACCCGGCCCGGCGCGATGACGTCCGCCAGTCCGCGGAGTGGCTCAAGGATCATTTGACGGGAACGGGCTTCGACGTGGTGGAAGTCTGGCCTACGGACGCGGCCGGCTCGGCCGGACCACCGGCGGTGTTCGCGGAATGGCGGGCCAGCGACCCGGCCGCGCCGGTGGCGCTTGTCTACGGCCACCACGACGTGCAGCCCGTGGAGCCGCTGGCGGAGTGGGACAGCCCGCCGTTCGAGCCGGCCCAGCGTGACGGCCTGCTGTTCGGCCGCGGCGCGTCTGACGACAAGGGCCAGGTCCTGTTTCATGCCCTCGGCGTCCGAGCGAACCTCGCCGCCTCCGGCGCGACCCGGCCGCCGGTCACGCTCAAGGTGCTGATCGAGGGGGAGGAGGAATCCGGCTCGCCGCACTTCGCCGATCTGCTGCGCGCCAAGGCCGACCGGCTCGCGTGCGACGTTATCGTGGTGACCGACACCGGCATGTGGGCGGCCGACGTGCCGTCGATGTGTGTGGGCACGCGCGGTGTCGTGGACGCCGAAATCGACCTGCGCGGCCCGGAGCGCGATCTGCATTCTGGCTCGTTCGGCGGGGGCGTGCCGAATCCGCTGCACGTGCTCGCTGACCTGCTGTCGGGCTTGCACGACAGGAACGGCCGGGTGACCGTGCCGGGCTTCTACGACGATGTCCTGCCCATCTCGGCGAGCGAGCGCGAGCTGATAGCGCAGCTGCCGTTCGACGAGAAGGCGTGGCTGGCCGACGCTGGTCACAGCCTGGCCGTGGCCGGGGAGGCCGGCTACAGCACGCTGGAGCGGATCTGGGCCCGGCCCACGGCTGAGGTGAACGGCGTGTGGGGCGGTCACACCGGTCCGGGCGGGAAGACGATCGTGCCGGCCGAGGCCCATGCCAAGCTGTCGTTCCGCCTCGTCGCGGACCAGCAGCCCGCGGCCGTCATCGGCGGTCTGCGGCAGTACGTCAGCGAGCACACGCCGCCGGGCATCCAGGCGACGGTGACCTCGCACGGCCAGGGCGTACGGCCGTGCTTCTCAGCTCCGGACTCTCCGGCCGTGCGCGCGGGCCGGCGCGCGATGGAGCGCGCGTTCGGGATGCCGGTGTTGTTCACCAGGGAAGGCGGCAGCGGCCCCGAGGCAGACCTGGCCGACGTCCTCGGCGCGCCGCTAGTCTTCGTCGGAGTCGGACTGGACGCAGACCGGATCCACGCACCGAACGAGCGAGTTGAGATGGCACTGCTGCTCAAGGGCGCTGAGGCGGCCGCGTACCTGTGGGATGAACTGGCCGCCGCAGCCGATGAGCTGGCGGCCCGGGAAGGTCGTTCCCCGGCAGCTGGCACAGGCCGGTGAGCAGCGCGGCGAGCGCGGCCGAAGGCCTCGATCCGCCGCCGAGCGGCGCCGAGCTCACCCGGCTGGACCCGCCCGGGGAGGCGGCAGCAGGGGGGCCAGCGCACGCCGGGCTCATCCTGACCGGCCCGGCCCTGACCGACCTGGCCCTGGCCCGTGGCGAGGTCGACCGATCGTCCTATCTGCGCCCCAATGACGCCTGGCTGGCGCAGGCGTGGGCAGATCCGCAGACCAGGGTGGTGGTGGCTGACCACGGGCGCGCGCTCTGCGCGATCGACGCGGACCACGCCAGGTTGCTGCTCGTCAGCCCGTCCGAGGCTCCCGACGGCGTCAGGTTCCTGCTCGGCGTTGACGAGCTGAGTACCGCGTATTTCGGCGTCGCCGGGCCGCTCCCCGAGCCGACGCGCGACGGGGTGCGCCTCGTGCCGCTGCGTGAGGCCGGACCGCTGCTGTCCGACCGGGACGCGGGGCTCATGACCGAGGCGGTCGCGCTCGCTAACTGGCATGAGACCTTCACGCACTGCCCGCGGTGCGGGTCGCCCACCGTTCCGTTCGCGTCGGGGCACGCCCGCAGGTGCCCGGTCGACGCGAGCGAGCACTTCCCGCGGGTAGACCCAGCGATGATCGTGCTGGTCACCGACCCCGACGACCGGGCGCTGCTCGCGCGCAACGCGATGTGGCCGGAGCGCCGGGTGTCCATCCTGGCGGGATTCGTCGAGGCCGGCGAGTCGGCCGAGGCAGCCGTGGCCAGGGAAGTCCAGGAAGAGACGGGCATTACCGTCAGCGCGGTGACCTACCTCGGCAGCCAGCCGTGGCCGATGCCGCAGAGCCTGATGCTCGGCTTCCGCGCCGCCGCGACGCGCACCGAGATCACCGTGGACACCGAGGAGATCGCTGAGGCGCACTGGTACAGCCGGGACGAGCTGCGTGCGGCCATCGCGAGCGGAACGCTGCGACTGCCGCCCCCGGTGTCGATCGCGCACCGGATCATCCAGTCCTGGTACGGCAGCGAGCTACCCGGCAGCTGGTAGCCGGCGCTAACCCAGGTGGCGCGACATCGTCCTCAGTGGAGGAACTCAGCAGCGATGAAGGTGACCAGCTCAAGACCGAACCGCTGGAGTTACCGCGTTGCTCCCCCTCCTGGAGCGCGCGCGTGACGTCGAAGACGGCAGCGTCATCGCGATCACGTCCAAGACCGTTCTTCGCTGCGAGGGCGGCGTCATCATCGTGGGTGGCCGGGGCGGGCCCAGGCCGGTTATCAGGCCAAGTGTCATGAAGATGCTTGACGTGGGCAATTGCGCCACGGTCTAATCGCGCGAATGGCGACGTGCGCGGGAGCGGCGTCCCTGGGGCGGGCGTGTTCCGCATGGACTGCGGGACCTGGGTGGGGGAGCTGGTCCGTGCGCGACAACCACAGTAGAAGGCTGGCTGCGTTCCGGACTCTGTCGGCTAACGGGCGCCTCGTTCGGGTGCTGACCGGCTACGCGCTGTTCATCATCACCGAGCTGGCGGTGTGGATCGCCATGCTGGTCTACGCCTACAGTCGCGGTGGCGCAACGCTCGCCGGACTGATTGCCGTTGCGCAGCTGGTCCCGGCCGCGGTCCTGGCCCCGATCGCTGCGGCGGCTTCGGACCGGCGATCTCCGGTGCTGATGCTGACGGCGGGTTACGTCGTTCAGGCAGCTGGCATGGGCGCGACTGCGGCCGCGATCGCGGCCAGGATGCCCGTGGCCGCCTATGTAGCGGCGGTCATCGCGTCCGCTGCCGTAGCGACAACGCGGCCTGCCCAGGCCGCGGTGGTCCCGGCAGTCAGCGTGACCGCTGATCAGCTGACCGCCGCGAACGTGGTCATGGGGTGGATCGAGGCTGTCGGGCTGGCAGTGGCCGGCTCCTTCGTCGGTCTGCTCATCTGGCTTGGCGGCCTGGCCAGCGTGTTCGCCGTGTGTGCGGGCCTTGGTGCGCTGGGGGCATTGCTCGTGGCCAGGCTGCGAGTGCCGGCCATGTCGGTCTCGGTTGAGTCCGCAGCCGAGACCGAGTCGAGCCTTCGTGACGGCCTGCGGCTGGTCGTTTCCCAACCTGGGCTGCGGCTGATGGTGACGCTGCTAACCGGAGCCGCCGCGCTGGTCGGCGCGCTCGACCTGCTGATCGTGATCGTGGCCATCAACGTGCTGGACAAGACGCAGGCGTGGGTTGGCTATCTGAACACGGCGTACGGCGCCGGTGCGGTGCTCGCGGCCACGATCAGCGTCGTGCTGGTTGGCCGCCGTCTCGGCAGGCCGATTCTCGGCTCGGCACTCGCCCTGAGTGCGGCTACGGCCCTGCTCGCTGTCAATGCCGGGCTGGCGGGCACGATCGTGCTGCTTGCGGCGATCGGAGCCAGCAGCCAGCTGCTGAGTGTTGCGACCAGGACGCTGCTCCAGCGATCGGTGTCCCCGCACCTCATCAGCCGGATTTTCGGCGTCCAGGAGGGTCTTTACATGGCCGGGCTCGCGGCCGGCAGCCTGCTCGTGCCGACGCTGGTCCACCTGGGCGGGAGCACACTCGCGCTGATCGGCACTGCCGCGGTCTTGCCGCTGGCCGCCCTCGCCTGCGGACGGAGCCTGTTCAAGCTTGACGCGGACGCTCCGGTGCCGGTGGTGGAGATCGCACTGCTGAGGTCACTGCCGCTGTTCACCGAGCTGCCCGTGCCCGCAATGGAAGGCCTCGCGGCGGCGCTCACGCCGGTCGAGGTGGCGGCCGGGGATGCCCTGATCCGGCAAGGCGACGACGGGGACGCCTACTACGCCATCGCGGCCGGCGAGTTCGACGTCTTCCAGGACGATCAGTGGCTGCGCCGGTGCGGGCGCGGCGACGGCGTCGGGGAGATCGCGCTGCTGCACGATGTGCCTCGCTCGGCCAGCATCATCGCCCGGACGTCCGCCACGGTGTACGAACTCAAGAGGGAGCCGTTCCTGACCGCCGTGCTCGGCCACGCGCCCACCCGCCTGCAAGCCAGCCGGATCGCGCAGACACGCCTTGCGACACGCGGCAGCATGACTGACGGTGACCCTGACCCTCAGCAGGCAGGCGATGCCGTACCGGGCTAGGCGACGGCGAGCTTGCCTGACAGCTGCAGGCGCCGCGGAGTTCGCGCCGCGTGCTCGATAAGTAGATTGACGATACGTTAGTCATCTACTTATAGTGGTGCCATGGGCCCTCAGCTGCCGATGCGCGAGCCGACGTACTTCGTGCTAGCGGCGCTGCTCGCCGGGCCGCTGCACGGCTACGCCATCATCAAGCGGGCTGAGGCGATGTCAGGCGGCCGCGTCCGCCTGGCCACAGGCACCCTGTACACCGCCCTGGACCGGCTGACGGCCGAAGGATACGTCCGGCGAGTCAGCGAGGAACTCGTAGCTGGCCGGGTTCGCCGATCGTACGGGCTGACCGATGAGGGATCGGCGGCACTTCGGGCCGAGGCACAGCGCATGGCCGAGGCTGCGCAGCTGGTGACCGGCGGGCCGACTGGCCGCACTGGTCGGCTCGGCCGGAATGCGAGGACGGCATGACCACGCTGGAACGCCGCTGCCGCCTGTTGCTGAGGGCGTATCCGGCCGCGTACCGGCGGGAGCGCGGCGAGGAGATCATCGGCACGCTGCTGGAGGCGACGCCGGCCGGACGGTCCTGGCCGCTGGCGCGCGACGTCCGCGCGCTGATCGTCGGCGGGCTGCGAGCGCGCGCTGCGCTGAACCGCCGGCTAACGACCGCCGCGAATCTGCGCATCGCCGCGCTGGTCGGCGCGGCCTGCTACCTCGCCTTCAGCGCCGCTGCCTACCTGAGAGTCGGTGTGCGCATCCTGGCCGGACCGAACGTGGCGCACCAGGTCGGCTGGCCCGCATTGACCGTCGGGGTCCTGGTGGGGGCGGCCGTGGCGATGGCATGGGTGAGCAGCCGGAGGGCTGTCCTGGTAACCGTCGCGCTCGCCGCCGCCGTCGGAGTGTCGCTCACCGGATCCTGGCACCAGTTGCTGTTCGGCTGGCCGGTCACCGAGCTGGCCTGCCTGGCAGCGCTCGCGCTGCTCGCGCGGCGCGCGGAGCGGCCAGGCCGCGGCTGGCTCTGGCCGGTGGGCCTGGTGGCCGCGTTGCCGCTCGTGTCGAGCTTCCTGCCGGGAGTCGGGATCCTCGTATCCGCCCTGCTGCTGGGCATCGTCAGCGTGGTGTGGGTTGTCATCGACGCGCGCCCGGCGATCGCGGCCGCGGTATTCCTGCTGGCGTTCTGGCTGCCGTCGGGAATCGACAACCTGGCGAAGGGGGCTGGCATCGCGCCGGGCGTGCCGCTGCTGGCAGTCGTGACGGCGGTGGCGGCGGTCGCGGTGTGGCGGCTGCGCCGCCAGTCCGCCCGCGCCACCGCGAGCCGCGGGACCTGACACGTCGGGACCGACCATGAAACAACGCCCGCGCGAGGGTGCTGCGATACGGGCAGTCATCTGCGGCCTGTACCTGACCCTGGCTACAGAATGTGCTTGGACAGCAGTCCAGCCGCGACTAAGGTCTCAGGTAGGCGATCAGCTGCGGGCTAGATCCGGAGGAGGCAGCGATGAGCGGGATCTACGCCACCTGGATCGGGTTGCCGACCGCGGCTGACCCGACTGGCGAGACAGGGCCTGGATACTGGTGGGTGACCGGGTCGGCGCGGCCGGGCCTGCTGCCGGAGTCGCAGCGCCGGGCGATCAGGCGCGCACACCGTCAAGGGCGTCGGATGCAGATCTGGCGGCGGGCACGACATCGGACCGGCTCTGAGCCGTCAGGTGGCGGCTGCTAGGACCGGATCGCTGACCGCGGACATGTGCCGGGTGCCGGCCGCGCGCGATACGAGTCGGCTGGTGAGGTACGCAATCGCGATCTGCCGCTCCGGATCGGCCCAGCCGAGGCAGACGTAGCTGCCGTTGTGCCCGAACGCCTGCCGGCTGGCGAGGCTGCCCATCGGCGCGTATCCGCCACCGACGCGGGCGCCACCGGGCCGTTCGCCGCCCAGCTGGAAGCCCTCCGACCAGCGGATCGGCAGCTTCAGGTGGCGGTCCACCGTACCGTCGCTGGACGGCCGGGTGGCGGCCGATGGTCTGCGGCCGCAGCACCCCGCGGCCGCCGTCCAGCAGCGCCTGATAGAGCCCCGCGAGCCCCGAGCTGTCGGCGCTCGGCGAGCAGGTGGACGCCGAGCGCGACCAGCGGCTTGCCGGCCGAGAACAGGGAGAACATGCAGGTCGGCCCGGTAGGACTCGTCGAGTACAACCCGGCCGCGCGCGTACACGTGCAGATGCGCTGGGCTACCCCGTTCCCTAAGGAGGGTGATGGGGTCTGACGCGGGCACGTCATGCGGGCGCTAGCTTGGCGATCGCCTCGGGAAGGTCGATCCCCGGCGTCGGCAGGATCGCGATCGC
>JASHSZ010000724.1 GCA_030040815.1 Streptosporangiaceae bacterium | reverse complement strand
GGCCCCCGGCCTACGCCGTCTCCCCGTCCGTCGGTCACCGCCCGTTTCCCTCCACGGCTAGTTGCTGGCTGCCATACGTCCCGGCGGCGCAGTCCGCCGCCGGGGTTGCCAGCAGCCCTGAAGCGGCATCCGGGGCGGTCAGCGACGTCCCGTCCGTACCGAACAGCGGCGGACTCAGCGCAGTGACGGCCAGCTGGCTGCCGTCCGCGCCCGGCGGGTGGGGCAGTCGGCACGTGACCACGGAGCCGGCCTCGCGAGCACCCGGCACCAGCAGATCGACCTCCCAGCCCGCCCCGGCAGGCCGGCTCGCCGCGATCGTTCCGTCGAGCACCACGCCGCGGTCCGGCGAGCGGCCCGCCACCACGCGGTCGGGGTGCACGCCTGCGACGACGTCGGGCCGGTCCGCTAGAGCTGCGAACCCGAGATAGCCGACCAGCTCGGCAGCCCGGACGCTAGCGGGCCTCAGCACGACGTAGTCGGGCGGACCGACCTGCAGCAGCTGGCCGTGGTCGAGCACGGCCATCCGGGTGGCGAAAGCCTGCGCGTCGGCGAGCTCGTGTGCCACCAGGATGGCAGGCACGCCGCGCTCGGTCACCAGCCGTACAACCAGTGCCGTGAGCGTGCGGCGCAGTGCGCCGTCAAGGCCGGAGTACGGCTCGTCGAGCAGCAGCGCGTCGCAGTGCGCGAGCAGCAGCCTGGCTAGCGCGGCCCGGTGCTGCTGGCCGCCCGAGAGCCGGGCCGGCATGGCCCCGAGCAGATTGCCGATGCCGAGCGCATCCGCCAGTTCGGCCAGCTCGCGACCGGGACTTCCCTGGCCGCCAGGGCCCCCGCGACCCCTCGCGCCAGCGTGGGAACCTCGGGCGTAAGCCAGGTTCGCCCGGACCGACATGTGCGGGAACAGCCCAGGGTCCTGGCGCAGCAGACCAACCCGGCGTTGCCAGGCCGGCACAGCTACCGGCGGCTTGCTAGTCCGGGTGAGGATCCGACCGGCCAGCTCGATGCTGGCAGACCGCGGCGCAACCAGCCCGGCGACGGCTTCGAGTAGCGTCGTCTTGCCTGCGCCCGATGGGCCAAACAGGGCAAGCCGCTCCCCCGGCGCGACCTCGAGCGCGGCCCGCACGGTGAAGTCACGTCGGTCAACCTCGACGTCGGCTTTGAGCACGCGCGCTCCAGATATAGGCGGCTAGCGGCAACGGCAGCGCCACCACGAGCAGTACTAGCGCGAACGGCAGTGCGGACGGCAGCCCGGTCGCCTGCAGGGTAGTCCAGATCTGCAGCGGCAGACCATACGGATGGTAGGCGATGACGACGACCGCGCCGAACGCCCCCATTGCCCTGGCCCAGGCCACGGCCAGTGCCATCGCGAGGCCCGGCGCTGCCAGCGGCATCGTGACCCGCCTGAACACCCGCCGCGGCCGGTCGCCCAGCAGGGCCGCCTGTTGCTCCAGCCGCGGATCGACCGATGCGAAAGCCGCCTGCGCGCCGAGGACGTAGTACGGCGCCGACTCATACACCTCTGCGATCACCAGGGCGAGGAAGGTATTGACCGCAGACAGGTTCAGGTGTCCGATCAGCTCGCCGAATGGCGTGTAAGGGCCGACCATGAAGACCAGCAGCAGCCCGATCACCAGCGGCGGCAGTAGCAGGCTGCAGAGAATGCCCGCCTCCCAGACCCGCGGGAACGGCAGCGTGCCGCGGGCCAGCATCCAGGCCAGCGGGGTGCAGATCAGGAAGAGCACGGCCAGTGTCACGGCCCCCGACTCGAGCGACGTCACGAGCGGCTGCAGCGCGCCCGCCGCGCTGAGCGAGCTGGCGACCGCGCTGCCGGAGATGTGGGTGAGCAGCGTGATGACCGGGCCAAGGAGCAGGACCCAGACCACCAGCGCCCCGGCGACGGACACTGCCCCCGAGACAGAGCGGACGGCCCGCGCGCCCGTGCGAGCAGGCCGTCCGCGCCGACCAGGCTGTCCGGGAGGTCCCTCGCCCCGGACAGCTCCGCCAGCTGCTGCCGCCGGGCTAGCTACCCAGCTCACTTCGTATCGCGGCCGGGATCCCGGTGCCGTACCCCGTCGGCTTCAGCAGTGTGAACCCGCCCTGCTTGTACTGACCGATGCCGGTACTCGACAGCGTGTACTTGACGAACGCGACCGCAGCCGGAGTGGCCTTACCGATGATCGTGATGTCGAGCACCAGAAACTCGCCCGAGTGGACCTTGCCGTTAGTGGTGGTGATAGTCGCCTTCGAGTAGTACGCGGCGTCCGCGGAGGTACCAAGATTGATCATGGCCGGCAGCGCGATGTAGTGCAGGTGCAGCTCGATCGCTTGGGTGTAGTAGGCGCTGGCCGCGTCGAGTTCGCCGGCTTGCAGGATCGAGTCGAGCGAGGACTCGGCGTAGATCTGCGAGGAGCTCGACGAGTTGAGCGGGCTGCCGATGATGTTTGTCACGGTATCGGCCGGCAGGTTGTAGTACATCTGAGCTAGTTCGAGCATCTCGATGAAGTACCGGCCCTGCGGGTCGATGTTGGGGTCGGTCCGGCCGAGCTTGAGGCCGGGAGTCTGCAGGAGGGTGAAGAGATCCTTCATCGGCTCCTTGCCGCTGGCGATCGCTTCGAACTGCGAGGCGTACTTGCTCTTGGGGTTGTAGGCGATAACCATCTTATTGCCCGCGTACTGGACGTACCAGTGCGTGAACGTGGGCTCTAGCGGGGTGATGTTGTCGCTGCCCACGCTCTCGAACACGTTCGTGTCCGGTAGCTCGCTGGCTGCGATCTCTGATGACAAGGTGCCGGATGCGCCGCCTGTGCCCAGGTACTTGTACCCGGTGGTCTTGGTGAAGGCCGGGCCGACTACCTTCGTGTTCAGGTACTGGAGGGACGACGCGTACGCGACGTTCGCGGTGCCGGTCACCTTGGGCGCGGAGGTGCTGGGCGAGGAGCTCCCGCACCCCGCGACGGCGAGCCCGACGCTTGCGATAGCGAGGAACGCGGCGGCCTGGGCGCCGCGCCGGTATCTGAGAGCCAACATGCCCCCAGACGATAGCTAGCAGAGGTTGCGCGCCGCAAGAAAGCTGGACAACGGCTGCATAACGGTTCAGGCCGGGCAGCATTCAGCGCCGATAGAGCGGGTCTTCAGCTAGTCCTCAGCAGTGCTCGGTTCTATAACGAAGGCGGCCACACTCACAGTGGCGGCCTAGCATGGATCGCGGCATCTTGACCCCTCTAGGGCGCGTTAGGTCCCCCGCCTGGGTACCGGGTGCGCCCGGACCGGCAAGCGTTCTTGCAATGCCTGGCGGTCGCACCGGAGGATTAGGCGCGCCGAGGATTGGAAAAACGCTGTGGCGAACCAGAACCGCCGTCCGAGCGCAACGCAGACTGCGCGCAAGGGCTCACAGTCGCGCGGCCGGGGCCAGGCCACAGCAAGCTCCGCACGCAACTCCGGCGGCGGGTCCCGGTCACGGCCCCAGCAGACCGCATCCAGGCCGCCGGCGAAGGGCAAGCCTGCGACCGCTCGGCCAGCGGCTGCCGCTCCGGCTAGCACGGCGTGGACACCGCCGTGGCTGCGCTGGACCACACTCGGGCTCTCGGTCCTCGGCCTCGGGCTGAGCATCTATCTGACGATCGCCCACCTGGCCGGAGCCGGCATCCTGCTCTGCAGCAACCATGGCCTGGTCGACTGTGCGGCGGTCACGACGAGCGCCGAGTCTGAGCTCTTCGGGATCTTCCCGGTGGCGGAACTCGGGCTGGCCTTCTACCTCTTCATGGTCGTCATGAACCTGCCCTGGGTGTGGCGGCCAGAATGGCGATGGCTGCCGGTCCGCGGCCCGCGGGCAAGCGCCCGGCGGCGCGCGCTGCCGGTGGCTGCCTGGCGGCTCCGGCTGGCTGCGGTGATCCTTGGTGTGTTGTTCATCTTGTACCTGATTTATACTGAACTGATCACGCTCAGGACTATTTGCCTTTGGTGTACTTACGTGCACATCACCACATTCGTTCTGTTCGTGATTCTCGTCGCGCAGGCGACTTTCTGGGGCAGTCCGGCGAAGGCGGCTGCCGACAGTACAACCGGCAGAGCAGTCTGATAGCAGCCAAGCCCCACACGCACCCGTAGTTGCCCAGGAGTCACCGATGAGCAAGGCCGCGAGGCTTCGCGAGAAGAGCGTCCGACAGCGGATTGCGGCGCAGCAGGCCGCCGCGCGGCGCAAGGAACAGCGCCGCCGCGTCCTGCTCTTCGGCGGCACCGTCCTGGCGGTCATCGCCATCGTGGTCGGCATCATCGTGGGCTATGACCTGCGATCTCCGTCGACGAGCACCGCCTCTGCGGGCGCCCACGGCACTGTCCTGCCCGCCAGCACCGCGGATGAGATCACCGACGTGCCGGCCGCGACGCTCAACCAGATCGGCGCTGGCTCTGTCCTCAGCTACCAGGCCCCCAACACGGCAACTGGCTGGAACGGCTACACCGGCTCGCCGCCGATCCTCAAGATCAACGACTCGCTGCTCACCAGCGGCGGGAAGCCGGAGATGCTCTACATCGGCGCGGAGTTCTGTCCGTACTGTGCCGCTACGCGCTGGGCGATGGCGGTAGCGCTGAGCCGGTTCGGCCACTTCACCACGCCGCTCCGGGGAATCCACTCATCGTCGACTGACGCTGACCCGAGCACGCCGACCCTGACCTTCTACAAGGCTGGCTATTCGAGCAAGTACCTCACGTTCGCCCCGGTCGAGAACGAGGACATCAACCACGGCCAGCTCCAGTCCACTACGTCCACCGAGCAGGCGCTCTGGGAGAAGTACGACACCAGCACGGTCGACGGCGTCACGTCGCAGGGCTACCCGTTCATCGACTTCGGCAATAAGGCCCTCCTCAAGTACCCGATCTACGACCCGGCCATCTTTAAGGGCCTGACCTGGGCCCAGGTGGCCAGCGATCTGCACGATCCCTCCAGCGCGGTCGCCCAGGCTGCCGACGGCGCGGCCAATTACTTCACCGCCGCGATCTGCCACATGACGGGCAACAAGGGACCAGCGGGCGTGTGCACCTCGTCGTCGATCAAGAAGCTGGAAAAGAGCGTCTGACCTTGGTAGCCCTGCTGGGTTGGCGGACCTCGATATCGGCGGTCGGCGGGGCGTAATAAGGCCGGGCCGCTGCCGTGATGCGGCAGGGGCCGGACTCATGCTGGCGAGTGCTTTCTGTAGCCTGGTCGTTACAAGGTGTTACTTTTTACGCCGACGTGAGCCCGCCCAGGCAAAGGTCGATCCCGATCATGAGCAACCCGGAGCGCCCCAACCCGCGGTCCAGCCGGGCGCGGATCGCGGCCCAGCAGGCGCAGGCACGGCGCAAGGAGCAGCGCCGCCGCATTCTCGCCATCGGCGGCGTCGGGGTGGCCCTGCTGGCCGTCATCGGCATCATCATCGGCGCGCTGGTCAGCCACAGCTCCTCAGGCTCGGCTCCCGCGGCGCAGCCCCTGCCGGCTGGCGTGCAGGCAAAGCTGACGGTTCCGGCCAGCACGTTCGCCGCGGTCGGCATCGGCAGTTCGAGCGCTTCATACCTGAAGTCCGTGCCCGGCTCGGCGCTGACCTCCAGCGGGAAACCCGAGATGCTGTACATCGGGGCGGAGTGGTGCCCGTACTGCGCGGCGGAGCGGTGGGCGATGGCGACCGCGCTGAGCCGGTTCGGCCAGTTCACGCCCCTGAAGGGGGTGCACTCGTCGTCGACGGACGTGTACCCGAACACCGCGACGCTGACCTTCTACGGCTCCACCTATACGAGCCACTACCTCGTCTTCACCCCGGTTGAGACCGAGGACGTCAACCACAACGTGCTGGTGGCGCCGACGTCAGCGCAGCAAGCGCTCTGGGCGAAGTACGATCCGCCCGGCGACACCTTCCCGTTCATCGACATCGGCAACAGGTATATCGCTGAGACGACCTACAACCCGCAGGTGCTGCAGGGCCTGTCCTGGAGCCAGATCGCGACCGATCTGCACAGCCCGTCCTCTGCGGTGGCGCAGGGCGCCATCGGCTCGGCGAACCTCTTCACCGCCGCCATCTGCAAGATCACCGGCAACGCGCCCTCAAGCGTTTGCACGGCGGCACCCATCCCGGCTCTGCAGCGGCAGCTCTGACCGGGCTGCCAGCGTCCGCGGAACGCCGCGATCGGCCGAGCTCAGCGCGCAGTGCCCGATCCGGCGGGCCACCTGCCGCAGCGACCTAACCCTGGCCGGTGAGGAACACGATGACCGCGGCGGTGAATGCACGGGCGAGCTGCTGCTGGAAGGACGGGGTCTGCAGCAGGCTCGCGTCCGTCGGGTTGGTCATGTTGCCGCACTCGACCAGCACCTTGGGCACCGTCGTCAGGTTCAGCCCGGCCAGGTCGTCTCGGCTGATGACCCCGTCCGTTCCGTAGTAGTCGCTCTCCGGCATGGGCGTGTACTGCAGGATCGCCGCCCGCACATCGGCGCCGAACTGCTGCGACGAGGCGATCACGGCGTCGTTGGGGCCGTCGGCGACTGGCTCAAGCACGGTGAACCCGCGCCCGGTGACCGGTCCGCCGTCGGCATGAATGTCGAGTGCGACGTCGGCATGCGCGTCGTTGATAATCTGCGCCCTGGTGGTCACGCACGGCCCGACGCCGTCGTTGCTGTCGCGCGTCATCACGACGGTCGCGCCGACCGCGATCAGGTCCGCCCGCAGATCTGTGGCGACGTCGAAGTTGAAGCTGGCCTCGGTGAAGCCGTCCGCGGCCTGGGTGCCGGTAGTGTCGCAGTCCTCGTACTCTCGGCCGTTCCAGACCTGCTGGTTGATGAAGCTGGGGTCGGAGAAGTTCTCCCCGTTGTGCCCTGGGTCGATGCCGACGACGCGGCCTGCCAGTGGCAGCGCCGACGGGCTGGGGCTCGGCGGGCTGCTCGGGGCAGCGGACGACGCCGGGGTGGATGGGTGCGCCGCGGCCGGCCGGCCAGTTGCGGCGCAACCGCAGGCCAGCCCGGCCACCAGGACAGACCCGGCGACGAGGGCGGCCCGCAGCCGCCGTTTGCGCTCCGCGGTCACGCCACCTTGGGCCGCCGCCGCTCTGCGAAAGATCAATGTCCGCGCGTCCAGGCCTCGCTGTGCCGCCAGAGTTGCTCGCCGAGCTCCGGCGTGGCAACAGGGCTTGGCTCCTTCTCAGCGCAGTCCGCGTAATATGCACCGCTGCGCAGCGCCGCCTCCGGCGCGGTAGCACAGTACAGCGACGTGCGGGCGCCCTGCTCCACGGTTAGCATCCGCCGGGTGACCAGCGGCCGCACCGGACCTGGCACCCGGCGCCAGATGTCGGAGGCCACTACGCCCGGGTGCAGCGAGTAGCTGACTATGCCACTTCCGGCCAGGCGGCTGGCGACCTCCTGGCTGAACAACACGTTGCAGAGCTTGGACACGGCGTACTCGCGCATCCCGGTGATGCCACGGGTTCGCCGTCGCAGCCGGTCAAAGTCGATGCCCTTGGCCTGGTAGTGCGCGTCGCTGGCGACGTTCACGATCCTGGCCCGGCTCGCGGTGAGGCAGTCGAGCAGTCCCATGGTGAGCGCGAAATGACCGAGGTGGTTCACGCCGAAGACTAGCTCGAAGCCGTCCTTGGTCCGGCCGGGGGTGCCGCCGATACCCGCGTTGTTGATGAGCACGTGCAACGGCTCCTCGAGCGCGAGGAAGGCCCGTGCGCACTCCCGGACCGACGCCAGGTCGGCGAGGTCAAGCGGAAGGAACCGGACCTCGTCGCTGCCGGTTGCCGCCGCGATTCTGGCGACCGCGGCCGCGCCCTTCTGGCCGGACCGGCAGGCCAGGTAAACACGGCCACCGCGGCGGGCCAGATCGGTCGCCGTGGCCAGGCCGATGCCAGTGTTGGCGCCGGTGACGAGGAATGTCCGCCCGGACAGTTCGCCCACCCACTTCACCCCGATCCGGTCGAAGCCTAGCCTCGAAGGTACCGGTCGGGCTGGGCGAGGAGGCGCGGGTGTACGAGAAAGACGGCGAAAAGTACGTCGTGGTCGACGGCCACATGCACTTCTGGAACGCTGCCCGGGACAACTGGGTGCCAGGCCCGGAGGGCTGGGTGCGCGGACGCGCGATCCTCGTCCCCTGACCGCCCACGGATGGCGACTGATGCGGCCGGGCGCTCCGGCCCCGGCCAACCGGTCCCGGCCGGCGCGCGCGAGCTCGTTCCCGACGCCACGCATGAGGTCAGTACCTACGCCACGCGGCCGTTCCTCCCCCGCCCCGCGCGCGAGGTTCCGGCCGAGCCTGTGCTCGCGGCCACCAGGCCCGTGCCGCCAGCCGGCCGGCGCGCCAGCACCCGAACCGGAGCTGAGCTCGCGGTGCTCCGCTCGCGCGGCCGAATGCGCGGCACCGCCGCGTTGCTCGGGCCCGCCTTCGTCGCCGCTATCGCGTATGTCGACCCCGGCAACTTCGCCACCAACTTCTCCGCCGGGGCGGCGTTGGGCTACCGCCTGGCCTGGGTGATTGTCGCCGCCGGCCTCATGGCCATGCTGGTCCAGTACCTGTCCGCCAAGCTCGGCGTCGCCACCGGCCGCGACCTGCCTGAGCTGTGCCGCGATCAGCTGCCGCGCGGGGTCACTCTCGGGCTGTGGGCGCAGGCCGAGCTGGTCGCGATGGCGACTGATGTGGCGGAGTTTGTCGGTGCCGCCGTCGGGCTGAATCTGCTCTTCCGCACGCCGCTGCCGATAGCCGGCCTGATCACGGCGGTGGTCGCGTTCGGCATCCTCGCGCTCGATCAGCGCGGCTATCGCCGGTTCGAGCTGGCCATCATGGGCCTGCTCGGCCTGGTGCTGCTGGGATTCGGGTACGACCTGGTGGCGGTGCATCCGAGCGCGGCTGGCCTTGCTCGTGGAATGGTGCCGGGCTTCGGCAGCGCGAATGGCCTCCTGCTCGCGGTCGGCATCATCGGGGCCACCGTCATGCCGCACGTCGTGTACCTGCACTCGGCGCTGACGAAGGACCGCGTCATCTGCCGCGACGACGCCGATCGCCGCGCCTTGCTGCGGTTCCAGCGAGCAGACGTGCTCGTCGCGCTCGGGGCGGCCGGTCTGGTCAACCTGGCGATGCTGATCGTCGCTGCGGCCCTGTTCCGGGCGGCCGGTCGGCACGCAGCAGCCACCGACTGGATCGAGGCCGCGCACGCTGATCTCGGCCGGCTCGTCGGCGGCGGCGCCGCGCTGGCGTTCGCGGTCGCCCTGCTCGCGTCCGGGCTATCGTCGTCCAGCGTTGGCACCTACGCGGGCCAGGTGATCATGCGCGGATTCCTCCGCCGCGACGTGCCGCTCTTCGTGCGCCGCGGGGTGACCATGCTCCCGGCCCTGATCGTGCTGACGGCCGGTCTGCCACCCACGACTAGCCTGGTGCTCTCGCAGGTCGTGCTCTCCTTCGGCATCCCGTTTGCGCTGGTACCGCTCGTCGCGCTCACTCGGCGCCAGGACATCATGGGCGCGCTGGTGAACTCCCGGCTGACCACCTACGCCGCCGCTGCGACCGCGGGCTTGATCATCGCCGTGAACTGCTACCTGTTGTGGGTCACCCTCGCCCACTGACACCCCAGGCGCGCCGCCCTTGAAGCCGACACCAGCCCGTGGGTGACCCGTTGCTATCGCTCGGGCGATAGCAGCGAACCACCCATCGACGAGGGTGATGTCGACCGCGGCCGGTACTGAGCTCATGGGTGGTCCGTTGCTAGTGCTCCCGCGATATCAATGAGGCACCCATGATGAGCAACCGATCGTTTTGTCGGCAGCATGCGCCACGCTGACCGCCATGACGTACCCTGAACGGCCCACCCCATGGACACTCAACTGGCAGCGAGAGGTTATAACGCGTGCGCAGGCGTTCGCGGGTGGGATAACGGCCAGTGCCCTTCAGCACCGTCTGAGGCGCGAGGGTCCGTGGCAACGACTGCTACCCGGCGTGTACCTGACGACCACGGGACTGCCGTCCCGCGAGCAGCTTCAGATCGCGTCGATGTTGTACGCCGGACCAGAGAGCCTCATCACCGGGCCAGCTGCGCTG
>JASHSZ010000723.1 GCA_030040815.1 Streptosporangiaceae bacterium | reverse complement strand
CGCTTTGCCAGGGCAGCGGTAGACCCCTGACGAGACGTCCCGGCAACGACCATGAACCATATCAATGTTCCTAATTCTGACTAATCGGAGGATTCATGACGACCGCTGAAGCGACTGAAGAGGTACTCGGCGCCCTCATGAGCAAGGAGGACGGACACGAATCCGTCATCGAGCACCCGCTGCTGCTCGCCGCGCTCATGCGGCGGCGCCGCGAGCGCGGTGAAAGCCTGATCGAGCACCCGCTGCTGCTCGCCGCGCTCATGCGGCGGCGCCGCGAGGAGGACGACGAACCCGTCATCGAGCACCCGCTGCTGCTCGCCGCGCTCATGCGGCGGCGCCGCGAGGAGGACGACGAACCCGTCATCGAGCACCCGCTGCTGCTCGCCGCGCTCATGCGGCGGCGCGGCCGCGAGCGCGGTGAAAGCCTGATCGAGCACCCGCTGCTGCTCGCCGCGCTCATGCGGCGGCGCCGCGACGAGGACGACGAACCCGTCATCGAGCACCCGCTGCTGCTCGCCGCGCTCATGCGGCGGCGCCGCGAACGCCGACTAGGCGTCGAGCATCCGGTGCTCGCGGAGGCGCTGCTGGGGGGGCGTTAATGGCCGGTGAATCGGCTAAGGACACGGGGCAAGACCAACCAGAGTCGCTGATCGATGATCTGATTAGCGAAATCCTCAGCGAGGGCAGCCTGTCATCGCAAGCGGCCGGCCGCGGCAAGGCAACGGCAAGCCTGCTGGAAACTGCCTTCGCATCAACGCTGGCAGGCTCTAAGGCGTCGATGCTCGAACGGCTTCTCCTCGCAGAGGCCTTCGGCTCGGCGCTGGCTGAGGCGCTAGCGCCGGCGCTGGCGGACCTGCTAGCACCGAGGCTCATGAAGTACCTAGAACAGCTCATGGCCGGTGAGTCGTCTCGTAGGGGCCCTGCCAGAGCAGGCAGTCCGAGCGGCCCGGCCCGAAAGCCGGGAGCCTAGGCGCTCAGATCACCGATCTTCTCAATGAGCTGACTCAGCCGACCAGCCTCGGCCGATCCGGTGCACCGGATCGGCCGAGGCGGACGGCAACGGCAATCGAGGTCTGCACAATCTGCCTGAGGCTCTCGCGCGACGGGCCGTAGCCTCGGGCGCCGAACGTGACGGACCAGCGCCAGCCAGGGAGCTATCAGCAGCCGATGCGTGACGAGGTTGGCGCAGCTCATGCTCACAACAAGGCAGGGCATGTTCGCGAGCAGATTAGCTAGCCCAGAGACGACGCCCACCTGCGCGTCCTGCCGCAGGACGAGCCAGAACTGGCTGCTCTGCAGCGCGGCCACGGCGGCCAGCCCGGCCGCCACCGCGTGGGCACGCACCGCGGTGCCGTGCGCGTCGCCTCGACGACCGGGCGCTCTTGCCCCCGGCGGGGCTGCTGGCCGGATAGACGTCATGCGGGCCTCTGCCCGACCTTCGGCACGCCGCCGCACGGCTCGTGCGGTGTGGTCGCCGTGCCCCGTGTGCAGTCACTGGACTCGGACGGTAGGACGACTCGTCATCGCCCACCCCCAGAACCGTGCCGGTTGACTGGTGACAACGGCCGGCGGTAACTCCTGGATAAGGCATGAGTTACGGCTCACGGGTCCACCGGGGTCCACGGAGCGCCGCGCCGCTGATCTGGCGCCTCATCAAGCTCGAAATCTGACTCACGCCGTGTGACCGCGCAGTCGGCGGCCTGCACACGAGCTCCGCCGATCGGTACTGGCTCCGAGCTCGCGCGATGGTTTTCCGGGCGCGCTCATAAGCGGATGGTCGGGCGGGCCCAGGCAAGCGTTCGCGGCCTGGCGGCATGGCCGAAGGCGGCTGCCAGAGCAGCAGCGCACCGATGGCAGGTTGCTGCGCTCCTGCGCGCGTTGGAGCCGGAGCTGGAACCTGATGCGCTTTCGTGGACCTCAGTAGCTGACACTCGCAACGACCAGACTCAGGCGTGACTGGACCAACCCCCATCCAGTAGCCCGATTCGAGACTCACGTGATCTCCCGGTGCGGGCGCGGGACGGACGTGGCACGCCCGCGCGCAGCGCGAGCCTGGCCCGGGAAATGGTCTTGGATGCCGTTGGCGAATCGCTCCGCAAGGCACGACCCGCGTTAGTTGCCCGATATGCCAGGTTGCCTGCCATCAGCAAGGACCGGCCTGGGGACATGGGGCCACCTGTCACCTCCCATCCGTCACAGGCGAGGATGGAAGCGTCACCGCATCCGCGGCGCTACCACCATCCGGAAGAAGGTAGGCGGCCATGACCACTGCCGATAGCTGGCCAGTGGAGATCTCACTCCGCGAGGAAGACGGAAGGACGCTGGCCGAGGCGCAGCTGACCAGGGGCGGCACTGGCCTGATAGGCCACGGCATTGCTCGCCGTAACCCTGACGACCAAGAAGTCACGCAGATTGGGGAGGAAGTCGCGGCTGCGCGAGCGCTGTCCGACCTCGCTCACCAGTTGCTCGGCAACGCGGCGGGGCAGATTGAGAGCCTTACCCACGAACGCGCCCACCTGTCCCTGTAGGGGCAGGTGCGGACCTCGGCTATTCCCTGCCTCCTCGCCCGGGGTGAGCGGTCGAGCGGCAGCACTGAGGTGGCTGACGAACCAGCCCCGAGCCAGCAAGGCCGCCCGGTTGCTAGGCGCTTCCCGCCGTGGACTGCGGAGGTCCCAGCAGGGCCGCGCGAAGCTGGTCGGTGAGCAGGCTCGTATCGGTGTTGGTCAGCAGCGTCGCGCTTTCTCCGTTTCCAGGCAGGCGTAAGCCGCCGCGTCAAAGCCCGGAAGCTTCGGCCGTGTTCGGCCAGGCGTATCGAGCCACGGTGCTCGGCGCACTCCGAGGCCTTGCCAGGCGCCGGGACCGCACTGGGCACGCAGGGGTGAGCCGCTGACGTGCCGAGTCCTCCGACAGGAACTGCTCGTTGACAGCGCGGCCGTGAGGGGCGGCAACGTCGGGCGCTCGCGACGAGCTCGCCCGCGCCTAGCGCCGCCGTTACGGGCGGCTCCAGCTCAAGCGTCTCGTATCGCATGGTGGTGCGCGGGTCGGCGCGGCCCGGGGGCCAGCGGGATGATGGCCGCGGCGCTTCGACGAGCATGCAGGCTCAGAACCTGGCCGTACCAGCCAGCGCCCCGCAGCGCGCGGCGCGGCACCGGAGCCGCTTGCACCGGCGTACTCCCCGGGAGAGGCTACTCGCCTGGCCTGGTGAAAGGAGATCTCCGATGACCCAGGAATCGGTGTCCCGACGCGGAGGCCCCCAGGCAGTGCGCGCCGCCCGCCGCGATGAGGCAGCCGTGCTCGGCGAGGTGCTGGCCGACGCCTTTGCCGAGGATCCGGTCTTCGCCTGGCTGATCCCGCCGCGGCTGCCTGGTCGCGACAACCGCATGCGCGCGTTTTTCACCAGCATGAGCCGCGGTTACCTGCGGCAGGGCAAGCCATGCTTTCTCGGCGAGGATGCCACGGCCGCTGCGCTATGGGCCGCGCCGGGAGCCTGGACGATGCCGCTCAGCCAGATCCTCCTGGAGGCGGCGCCCAACGCGCTGGCCCTTCGCGGCCGCTTGCTGCGCGCGCTGCGCACGCAACTGCACATCGAACGCCTGCACGCCGGGCAGCCTCGACCGCACTGGTACCTCGGCTACCTCGGCACCCGTCGCGACAGGCAGGGTCAGGGCCTGGGCACGCAGATGCTGCGGGAGGTCCTTACCCGACTGGACACCGATGGCGTGCCGGCCTACCTCGAATCCTCCAACGAGCGCAACCTGCCGCTGTATGAGCGGAACGGCTTTCGCGTTGTCGGCGAGCTTCAGGCCCTGGGTCACGGGCCCACCATCTGGCGCATGTGGCGCGAACCCCAGTCCCGCACCTGAGCCCTGCCGCCAAGGGATCGATCTGAATCCGGGCGAAGATTGGACTTCCCGACGCGCGGGAGCCGGGAGCGAACCGGGCTGAGAGGGTGGCTGAGCAGCCGCTGACCGCAAGAACCTGATCCGGGTCAGGCCGGCGAAGGAGCGTTGCCGTGGCCGGCGCTCGACGAGCCCAGCATCTTCGACGGCATGCGGCCGAGGCGGCGCGGCGACCTGGTGGTAGAAAGCCAGGGGTGGCCCCCGATCCGGTCCGACGCGCGCGCCCCGCCCAGCTGGTCTGCGGCCGATGCGAGTTCGCGCGGCGCTCACGTGCCGGTCACTAGCGCCTCCGCCTGCGCCACCCGGATCGGGATGCTGACCGGGACCGACAACGCAGGTGCCAGGACTCCGCCAGCACCTCCGGATCCGGTCCATTCGACGCGCCATACCACGGAGACTGACGCCGAGTAGGCGCCGCCCGGCAGGCCCGCCGACGGCTGGGAGTACGTGTACGAGCAATCGGTTTGCTGATCAGCCGCGGGTATCGACGGGTCATAGGCAGTGCCGGGGCCTGGGCAGGTCACCGGGCCCGCGCCGGTTCCGGGGTTGAAGCTGAGGCCGGACGGTGTCGCGGTCACGATCGCCCAGACCGGCCCGGCGGTAACTGTCACAGTCAGCTGGCGCCAGCTCGCCGCCGGAATCCAGAACCACTCCGGCAGACCGACGAGCCCGTCGGCGCCGCGCGGCGGCGCAGTAGCTGGCAGCAGCACTGGCACCTGCAGTTCCTTCAACGCCTGGATCAGTAGCTGCTCTGGAGTTACCTGGGGCGTGCCCGTGGCGGTGCTGACGAGCACCGCCTGGGGACCAGGGCCGATCGCGCCGCCCAGGCAGTCGAGCAACGCCCACGCTTCGCCAGGGGGCGGCCAGGACAGGCCGAGGCTCTGGGCCTGTGCCTGGTCGAGCGAGACGATGGTGCATCCGCCGCTCGTGGACGGGCCGCCGCCGGACGGACCGGCGCCGCCACTCCCCGATCCCGACGAGCACGGGACCGGCACAACGGTGCCGACCACGTAGGGAGCGCAGCCGCCGGTGCCGACTGCGAAGGCCCGCCACACTCCAAGCACGTCAAGAGGAGCGGCCACGAGCAGCGCGCACAGCGCGGCGCCAGTCAGTCGCAGCACCGGAGGACGGCGTGTCACGGCGTGCACGGAACGTCCTCGACGAGCTGGAACTGCACGAGCCAGCGTCCACTCACCAGAGCGAGGTGGGTAACGATGTTCACCTCCGGGTTCCCGGCCGAGCCGGGCACCAGCTCTCCGGTCGCCTGGTAGTCCAGGCCCATGCCGCTGGTGTCGTCGCAGTCATGGACGAACGCGGACTGGCCGCTGATGGTGACGCTCAGCACATGCAGGACGTCCTGCCCAAAGAAGACGTCACCCTTGGCCCAGATGGTGCTCATCGTCTCCACGACGCCGGCAATGCGGCTCGCGGCGAGGTAGGGCTGCAGCAGCCGACGCGCCACCGCTACGTTCCGCGACTTGTCAGCCTCGCTCAGCGCGCCGGTGTAGCCGACGAGCGCCGCGATCACTTGCTCGCGCGGTGAGCTCGCACCCGGCGTGCTGGCCACGGCGGACGCCGCCGCGCGTGGCTTGGCTGGTAGCCGGACCGTGGCCCCGCCACCACAGCTGACCAGCACGACCAGCACCGGCGCGACGGCTGCAGCCGCAGCTACCACCCTGTGCCGCCTGCTCAGTGCGGCATGCCGCGAGCTGATGCACGTCATGCAGCCCTCCATGGGCCGACCTCGGCGCGGCGGCCGGACCG
This sequence comes from Streptosporangiaceae bacterium, assembly GCA_030040815.1. The sequence goes on along the minus strand of JASHSZ010000723.1, from coordinate 2,784 downwards.
CTCGCCGTCGCGCGGTCCGGTCACCCGTGCGTCGTCCGCACTTACTGGTGTCGGACGCTAGGACGATTCAGAGGGGTCCACGCCATGAATCGTGTCCGTGATCGGCGACAGCGGCCTGGGGTAACACCTGCGCAAGACAGCGGTTACAGATCAGGGCTCTCGCACCACGTCGCTGGCGTCCTTGTCGTTGCGCAGGCCCTTGTAAGCAGGCCCGCGCAGCCGTCCGGATCTGGTCCAGCCGGCGAAGGCGACCTCGGCAACGAGCACCGGTTCTACCCAGCGTGCGAACCTGGCATCTTCCGCCGGGATCTGTCCGGCAAACGGCGAGGTGTCGCGCCGGAGCACGGCGAGCTTGTCGCCCAGCATCCGGAGCGTCTGCAGGGTGAAGCCGGTGCCGACATGGCCGCAGTACACCAGGTCGCCGCTGGCCTGAACGCCGACGAGGAGGGAGCCGATCCAGCCAGCCCGGCCGCCCTGGCCCGGCTTCCAGCCGCCGATGACGACCTCCTGCCGGAGCACGTTCTTGATCTTCCGCCACGAAGCTGACCGCCGGCCCGGCTCGTAGCGCGACGCCACGCGCTTGGCCATTACACCCTCCAGCCCCTGCTGCACCGACACCGCCTGGATGTCGGAGCCGGACTCCCCGCTGAACGACGGCGGGACCTGCCAGCGGCCGCCCCGCAGCCCGAGCCCCTCGAGCAGTTCGCGCCGCCGGGCGTAGGGCCGCTCAAGCAGCGAGCTGCCGTCCAGCCAGAGCAGGTCGAAGGCGACGTAGCTGACCGGTATCTGGGCTGAGAGAGCCGCCGCCTGTGCAGCGGAGCCGATGTTCATCCGCTGCTGGAGAGCCTCGAAGTCCGGCCACGACCCGCCGGCGAAGGCCACGATCTCGCCGTCCAGCACGGCCTCGCGGGAGCCCGCCAGGGACGGCGCGCGGGCAAGTTCCGGGTAAGCGAGCGTGATGTCCCGGCCGGTGCGGGACATCAGCCGCGCGACGCTGTCGGTGAGGAATGCCAGCGCGCGCAGCCCGTCCCACTTCATCTCGTACGCCCAGCCGGTGTCATCGGATGGCAGCGCCCCGGCAGTGGCCAGCATGGGCCGCAGGCTGGCGGGCGGTTCCTGCCACGTCTCGTCGCGCTGGCTGCTTGGCACACCCCCGATCCTGCCTTGCGCCGACCGGGCCAGCGCGCCAGCCACCAGAAAGGAGTGGAAACGAGAAGCGCGCGGGTTCAGCCCATCGTCTTCGAGCCGTCCATCGACTCCCTGATGATGTCGGCGTGGCCCGCATGCTGCGAGGTCTCGGCGATCAGGTGCAGAAAGACCCGGCGCGCTGACCAGCGTGCGCCCGGCGGATTCCACGGCGCCTCTGGCAGCGGGTGACTGGCATCCAGGTCGGGCAGCGTGGCCAGCAGGTCGTCGGTCGCGGCCGACGCGGCCCGATACTCGCTGATCAGGCCGTCCAGCGTCTCGCCCGGCAGCATCTTGAAGCCGTCCAGATGGGCCTGCAAAACCGCCGGATCCCGCCAGTTGGTGGCGGTTGCCCCCGGACCCTCGGTGATGAACCGCGCCCAGTTGCGCTCAACGGCCGTGACGTGCTTGATGATGCCGCCTATCGTCAGCTCGCTGACCGTAGTCCGCGTCGCCGCCTGCTCGTCGGTCAGATCGCGGGCGGTGTATGTCAGAAAGTTCCGGTGCTTGGCGAGCGTCCCGGCTAGATCGGCTCGTTCGCCGGCGACCCTCTGCTCTCCGGTGCCCAATTTCCCACCCCCGCTGGTGTCGCCGACGGTCCGCTGCCGCCGCTGAATGGCACGCTACCCCGCGGGTCTGACACTCTCTCGGGTTGCTCGGGCGTTGACCGAGGTGGCGCCGGGATCCATCGGGACATCCGACGTCAGGCGCGCAGCAGCACCTGCCACGGCCGGACCGTGACAGCAAGCAGGCCGCGCGCGACCGCCTGGTCGTCCTCAGTGGCAAGCTTCCTGGCCTTCTCCGCCTGCCCCGCGCCGGGCAGCCGCAGCACGGTCAGCCCGGCTCCCGGCTCGTCGGGCAGCGGCCCGGCCGCAACGAGGTAGCCAGCCTCGCGCATCCGGCCGAGGAACTCGACGTGCCAGGCAAACCGCGGGTCATCGAAGATCGTGCCCTCGGCTGGGGCTGCAGGGCCTGGCTGGTGGAGCAAGGCCACCCAGGTCTCCGCGGACTGGTCCGTGCCGACCGGCCCGGTGGCCATGACGGTCGCTACGTCGTCGCGGTAGCAGTCCAGGACGTGCGGCCAGCCCTCGTCATATTCAGCGCGTGCGGCCGTCGGGTCATCGAAGACTTCCCAGCCCGAGTGCTCGACGCGCACCCGCGTCTGCTCTCCGAGCTCAGTGAAGGTCACGCGCACCTGGCTGGCCCTGTCAGGACCCCGCCCAGGGTGCCAGGTGAATGCCAGTGCACCCGGCGGATCCCACGTCGTGACTGATCCCCAGATGGCAGTCTCGCCGTCTGGGGATCGCTCGACGATCTGACCGTCGGCAAACTCGACGGTGCTCCCGGCCCCGTGCACGCTCTTGTCGGCGACCGGCCACCACCGGCCGATGGCGGCGGTGAATGCCTCGAACGCGGTGTCCTGATCAGCATCGACGACAATCTCGCGCCGGATCGGTGGGATGCCACCCGCTGGCATGGGAGTTGTCAACTCGCCCGCCCTGTCTGCACGTGAGTGTTGGCCGACGACTGGCCGGCTGGGTGTGATCGACGCTCGCTCGCGAGCGCGGCAGCCTCATCTGCGTACGCGGCCAGCGCACT
>JASHSZ010000089.1 GCA_030040815.1 Streptosporangiaceae bacterium | reverse complement strand
TGGCTCATCGTGTTCCGCATCGTGCAGGGGATCGGCGGCGCGTTCCTGGTGGGCAACTCGGGCGCCATCCTGACCGACGCGTTCCCACCGCGGCAGCGAGGGCTGGCGCTCGGGATCAACAACATCGCGGGCATCAGCGGGGCTTTCATCGGGCTGGTGGTCGGCGGGATACTCGCGCCGATCAACTGGCGGCTGGTGTTCCTGGTGTCGGTCCCGTGCGGACTCTTCGGCACCGTGTGGGCGTACCTGCGCCTGCACGACATCGGCAAGCGCAACCGCGCGCGGGTCGACTGGCTCGGCAACATCACGTTCGCGGTCGGCCTCGTGCTCATCATGGTGGGCATCACGCACGGCATCCAGCCGTACGGCCGTCACACCATGGGCTGGGGCAGCCCGCTCGTGCTGGGCTGTCTTGCCGGCGGTGTCGCGGTGCTTGCCACCTTCGCCTTGATCGAGACCCGGGTTGCGAGTCCGATGTTCAGGCTCGGGCTGTTCCGCATCCGGGCGTTCACGTTCGGCACGATCTCGACGTTCCTGTCCGCCCTCGGCCGGGGCGGGCTCATGTTCATGCTGATCATCTGGCTGCAGGGCATCTGGCTACCGCTGCACGGCTACAGCTTCGAGCAGACTCCATTCTGGGCCGGGGTCTACATGCTGCCGCTGACCGGCGGGTTTCTCATTGCCGGGCCGTTGTCGGGCCACCTGTCCGACCGGTTTGGGTCCCGGCCGTTCGCGACAAGCGGCATGCTCGTGGCGGCGAGCAGCTTCGTAGCCCTGCTGCTCTTGCCGATCAACTTCCCTTATCCGGTCTTCGCCGTCATCTTGCTCGTCAACGGTCTGGGAATGGGTTGTTTCGCCTCGCCGAACCGGGCCGGCGTGATGAACAGCCTGCCTGCCGCCGATCGCGGCGCTGGCGGCGGGATGAACTCGACGTGCATGAACTCAGCCCAGGTGTTCTCGGTCGGCATCTTCTTCAGCCTGATGATCGCGGGCCTGGCGGCCACGCTGCCCGGCACGCTGCACTCCGAGTTGGTCTCGCTAGGGGTGCCGACGCGCGCCGCGCAGGCGATCAGCCAGCTCCCGCCGATCTCGATCCTGTTCGGGTCGTTCCTCGGCTACAACCCGATCGGGCACCTCGTCGGCGCCAACATCCTGCTGCACCTGCCCGCCGCTCGCGCAGCCGAGCTGACCAGCCGGACTTACTTCCCCAGTCTGGTCTCCGGCCCGTTTCACGCCGGCCTGCACATAGCGTTCGCGTTCTCAATCTGCTGCTGCCTGATCGCCGCTGTGGCTTCGTGGTCCCGCGGCACCAGGTACGTGGCGGCTGAGCTTGAGGAACGCCAGTCGCTCGCCGAGTCCACCCGCTAGCTGCCGCCGACCAGCCCCGCGACGGCCGGTCGGCAGGGAACCTGGCCAGCGGCATAGAATTCGATTCTGGAACGAGCCGTGCAGCGCCAACGTCGCAATGGTGCGCAGCGCCAGGCAACCGCCGGTCAGCCTGGCAGGTTCGACGCAGCGTCACAGTGAGCGTCCGGGCATCCCGGATCCGCCTGTGTCGCGACGCAGGAGGGTGGGCTGAGAAGGATGGCCAGGCAACCTGCCAGCAGGGCACTGGGCGGCTCTTGGCAGTGGGGCCGCACGGCGCAGACACAGCGTGCCCTGCTCGACGCGGCCCGCGCGGTCTTTACCGAGCAGGGCTTCACGAATGCGAGCATCGCCGACATCGTGGATCGTGCCGGATCGAGCGTCGGAAGCCTGTATCACCACTTCGGCGGGAAAAGCGAGATCTTCATTGCGCTGTTCCAGGAACACCAGGCAGCGCACGAGGAGGCCGCCAGCAAGGCGGTCGCGGCAGCACGGCTGGCCGGCGTGACCGATCGAGCTGAGCTGTTCTGCGTCGGCGCGCGCGCGTTCCTTGAGGGTAGCTGGCAGCGTCGTGACCTGGCGCTGCTGTTTTTCACCGGCGACGGGCCGCCCGGCTTCGAACTCATCAAGCGGCGCCGCGGCCACGAGTGGATCGGCCAGAATGACACGTTGCTACGGCTGGCCGACACCTCCTTCGACCGGCTCTATGCCGCGATCCTGACCGCCGTGATCGGTGAAGGCGCTCGTGAGGTGGCTGCGTCGAAGACCCGGCGCCAGGCCAGCCGCGTCATTGCTGCCGTGATCGAGTACGTGCAGCGGATGATGGCCGAGGGCACCGCGCGACCAGCAGACCGGCCAGGCACGGAAGCGCAATTCAGCGACCGCACGCCCGCCGTCAGCGCGGCCGCTCAATAGCCGCGTGGTCCGAGGACGCCGGTCTCAGCACACGAAAGATCACATTGAGCACTGGCCGACCACCGCTCCGGGGTGGCCGCGCCCGGGATCGAGACATCCCGCGCTCGGCTAGGGAGGCGAACACAACCTTGGCCGGCTCGATGCTCGGTCGTCGGCTCGATGACGTCCGCGCAGGGAGCGATTCGGCTCTGGCGAGTCGCGGCGGGCAGGACCAGGATGGCGCTAATCGCCGCCGCGCCACGCTGCAGCGGACCGGATCGGGGCGCAAGCTCATGTCGCCGGACCAAGCGCGATGTCCGCCATGAGCTCGACCGCGGCTTCCTGCCGGGTGCCGATGTGCAACGCGGTGACGCCGCAGTCGGCCCATGGCTGGTATCGCTGCCGGATGCGGGCCGCCGACCCGACGAGCGCGTGCTCATCGACGAACTCATCGGGTACCGCGTCTGCCGCCTCCTCCTTGCGCCCGGCCCGGAACAACTCCTCGATCCTCGCGGCCGCGTCGGCGTAGCCCTGCTGCTCCATCGCCCGCTTGTGGAAGTTGAGGGTCGGATGGCCCATTCCACCCACGTAGAGCGCGATGCTTGGCTTCATGGCTCGCAGCGCGGCCGCCACGTCGTCGGTCACGCTGACCGAGACCCCAGCCTCGAACGAGAAGCTGTCCCAGCCCTTGCCGTTGCCCGCCCGACGGAACCCTTCCTCGATGTGGCGCGCGAACCGCGGCATCTGGCTGGGCGCGAACCGCAGCGGCAGCACGCCGTCGCAGATCTCGCCGCACAGGCGCAGCATCGAGTCCGAACCGCTGCCCAGGTAGATCGGAATGGCGTGGTCCTGATGCACGATCGACCGGAGCGGCTTGCCCAGCCCGGTCGCGCCCTCGCCGGTATACGGCAGCGAGATTTCCTTGCCCTGGTGCGAGACCGGCTCCTCCCGCCGGAAGATCTTCTGCATGATCTCGACGTAGTCCCGCACTCGCCAGTACGGCCTCCCCCATGGCTGCCCGTACCAGCCCTCCACGATCTGGGGCCCGGAGACGCCGAGGCCCACGATCATCCGTCCCCCGCCGGCCAGCCCGTCAATCGTCATCGCCTGCATCGCGCACATGGCCGGCGTCCGGCCAGCCAGCTGCGCGATCCCGGTGCCGAGCCGGATCCGGGAAGTCTGGGCGGCGATCCAGGCCAGCGGCGTCATCGCATCCGACCCGTAGGCCTCAGCGGTCCAGACCGAGTCGTAGCCTCTGTTCTCGGCCAGCTTGATCAGCCGGATCGGGACGTTGACCCGCGGGCCCGAGTAGCCGACCGAAAGTCCGAGCTTCATGGCCGCTCGCTCCTTTATCCAGGCTGCTGCACGTGTACCCAGGCTTTCCATCGATTTCGTGCGGCCATAACAGGCACATCACCCGGTGCGGCGCACGAAATCGAGGATCGAAAGTGCCGCTCATACGACCTGGCCAGGCAGCTGTGCCGGGCGGAACGAGCGCTCGACCTGGGCGGCGAGGTCTTCGAGCTGCCAGGGCTGCTGGCCGATCAGCCGCACGACCGGGCTCATGTTGCCATACAGCGACACCTCATAGCCGGCCGAGTGCACGACCCGGCCGGTCAGCCA
>JASHSZ010000722.1 GCA_030040815.1 Streptosporangiaceae bacterium | reverse complement strand
ATGCAACCCGGTGACCGTTAGCTGCCTCATGTGTCTATCCTCGCCGTTGCCGAGCGGTAGAAGAACCGGCCGAGCACGATGCTCGGTATCGCGGCGATCCCGATCATGACAAGCGCGAACGGCGCCGCCTGCGCGTACGACAGGTTGCTTTGGTACGCCCAGAACTGAGTGGCCAAGGTCTGCACTCCGGTGGGCACCAGGATCAGGGTAGCGGTGAGCTCCGTCACGACCTCGAGGAAAACCAGGCAGAACGCTGCCACCAAGCCGGGCGCCGCTAGCCGCAGGGTGACCCGGCTGAAGGCGGAAAGCCGGCCGTGGCCGAGTGACCGGGCCACGTCCTCCAGGTTGGCGGGGGCGCGCGCGATGGCGGCCTTGACGCCGACGAGCGCGAGCGGGAAAAACATGATCGCGTAGCACAGCACCAGGAGCGGTGCGGTCTGATACCCAATGCTGTGCAGGTACTGCTCGGTGAAGTAGGTCAGCGCCAGCGCGATCACCACGCCCGGCATCGCCAGCACCAGATAGGTGCTGCGCTCCAGGAAGTGCCGCGCAGCGCCGGTGTGCCGGATGGCCAGCACCGCGACCGGCAGCGCGAGCAGCGTGTCGGCGGCTGCCGCGCACACGCCGTAGAGTGCGGTGTGCCAGGCGGCGTCGAGCATGGAGACGCCGCCGATCGCGGGCGCGCCGCCCTGGAAGATCCAGTAAACGCTGGCATAGACCGGGATTCCGAGGGCCGCCACGATCAGCGCGAACACGCCTGCTAGCGCGGGGATGGTCCAGCGACCGAGCCGCTGCGGCGGCGCGACCCGCGGAGCCATCGGCCCCGTCCGGGAGACCCGGCCGCGGCCGCGCAGCCAGCCCTCGCCGGCGAGCACGACGAGGCCGATCGCGACCAGGATGAGCGACAGCGCGCAGGCTGTCGGGACGGCGGACGGCTGATTGAAGTTGGTGAAGATCTCGGTCGTGAATGTCCGGTAGCCGAGCATCTCGAACGCGCCGTACTCGGCCAGCAGCACGAGGGCCACGAGCAGGCAGCCCCCGAGAATGGCCCCTTTCGCCTGGCCTAGGGTAATTCGCACGAAAGTGGCGGCGCGGCCGACGCCAAGACTGCGCGCGACCTCCTCCTGGCCTGGGTCGGCTGCCCGCAGGCTGGCCGCGACCGGCAGGTAGACCAGCGGATAGACCGCCAGCGTCATCACGATGACCGCGCCCTGGAAGCCCTGCACCCACAGGAAGAGGGAATTCCACCCGAAGCTGACCACGAAGTCGGGAATGGCGAGCGGGATGACCAGCAGCACCGCCCAAATCCGCCGTCCGGGCAGGTTTGTCCGCTCGACGAGCCAGGCGGTCGCGGTGCCGAGGATCGCGCACGCCACCGTGACGACGATGGTCAGCCGGACCGTGTTCCACAGCAGCGTGCCGCTCAGCGGGCGGAAGATCTCGCTCGCAACCACGTTCCAGCCGGCCCGGTACGCCTCGATCAGGAGAAACAGCAGCGGGACGGCTAGCAGCGCGGCGATAACTGCAGTTGCCGTGATCAGCCCGGCGGGCCGGCGCGCCCGCCTGGCCGGAACTCCCGTCAGCGCGAGCGATGCGGGCCGTGCCTCGACCGTGCGCACTGCCGGCCTCACAGCAGGCCCGCCTCCGTCATCAGCCTGATCGCGGTGCTGCCGTCGCCGAGCTGGCCGATCGTGATCGGATACGGCTTGAGCTGGCTGAACGGCGTCTCGCCCGCATTCGTGGTCACACCGGATGCGATCGGGTATTCGAAGCTGAGCGACTGATCTGGGCCATTGCCCGGCGTCGCGATGATCTCCTGGCCTTCCGCACTGACCAGAAAGGCGAGGAATTTCTGCGCGTCGGCCCCATGCTTGCTCGACTTCAGCACCGCCGCGCCGGAGACGTCGAGCACATAGCCCGGATCGCGCGGCGCGAAGTAAGCGATCTTCGAGTGGATGTTGCCGGCGCCGATCTCGGCGCGGAGCCGGTACCAGTAGTACTGGTTCACGATTCCGAAGGCGGCCTGACCGCGATTGACCTCGTCTGCGATGGTCTCGTTGTCCGGGTAGACGTGGCCGGAAGCGTTGGCGTCGATCGCCTTGAGCCACGTCAGGGTAGCCGCGGTTCCATAGGCGCGCTGGTAGGCGGTGACGATCGGCTGGAAGTCGGTCTCACCAGGCGCGATCGCCAGCTTGCCCTGATACTGCCGATCCGCCAGCTGGCTCACGTGGGTGGGCAGCTGGCTGGCCGAGATCAGGCCCGGGTTGTAGACGATCACGCTGACCCTGGCGGAGACGCCTACCCAGTCACCCTGCGGCGAGTTGAACGTGCTCGGCGTCTTCGCTAGCGTGCCGGCGTCGACAGCAGCGAGCAGTCCCTTGTCCTGCAGGCTCTCCAGCGGCGGCGAGTTCTCGGTCAGGAACACGTCCGCCGGCGACCTGTTGCCCTCGGCCACGATCTGGTCAGCGAACTGATCCTCATCGCCGTATCTGACGGCCACCCTGATACCGGTCTTCTGCTCGAACGCGCTGATGAGATGCTCGGTCGTTTGCTCGTGCTGGCCGCTGTAGACCGTGATCGTATTCGGCCCGGCCGGGGACGACGAGCACGCGGTCAGCGCGACCCCCGCTGCGAGCATGGCAGCTGCAGCGACGGCTGCGGCGACGCCCTTCATGGTGCGACTCCAGGGCAGATGGCGGTCACCCTGCCGACGGCTGCGGTGACGGCCGTGCTGGCCGCTGCGCTCGCGCCGTTGCTGGCGAACACCTGCGCATAGGCGCCTGCCAGGTCGCGGATGGCTGCTTCGAGCGCCTGGTCGGATGTCTGAATCGCGCGCAGCGGCTCTATTTGCGCTTCAGCGTAGCCCACCGGGTCAGCATCCGGATCGGGGCCGTCCGAGAGGGCAGCACCGACTTCCGCGCACGTGGCGGAGATCGCTGCTCCGCCGGTGTCCGGATGACCCGAACTCGACCCGCACGCTGCCAGCGTCGACACCGCGAGGACGCCGAGTGCGACACCGAGCCCGGCCGCACGCCAGCCGTGGTGGTGGGCGACGCCGGGATCCGCTGGTACGGGGCCAGCTACCCGCGCCAGCACCGGGGCAGCCGGGTCGGGCGGGAGGTCGGCATCAGCCGTCATGCACCCTCACTTCTGGAGTTAGGCTTACCTAACTTGAGTTAGCTTAGGCTACCCTTACCTGGGCCGGATCCGAGGGTGGGAACAGTCACAGCGCGCCGACGGCTGACAACGGCCCCGCGGCGCTGGGCATAGACAAGTCCGCCGCCTGGTTGACGGGGCTGAGGTGAAAGCTGTGCGGGACATCCTTGAGCCCATTACCGCGTGGTGGGACTCGAACGAGACATTCGGGCTGGCAACCGTCGTCCAGACGTACAGCAGCGCACCCCGCGAGCCTGGGGCTGCAATGGCCGTGTCGGCGGCTGGTGAGGCGGTCGGCAGCGTGTCCGGGGGATGCGTCGAGGGTGCCGTGTACGAGCTCGCCACCGAGGTCCTGCAGACCGGGCGGCCGGTGCTGCAGCGCTATGGGATCAGCGACGACGATGCGTTCGCGGTGGGCCTGACCTGCGGCGGCGTCATCGACATCTTCGTTGAGCCGGCTAGCCAGCAGCGTTACCGTGCGCTGGGCGAGGTGGCTGCGGCAGTCCGCACCGGCACCCCGGTGGCGGTGGCCACGGTGATCGAGGGACCCGGTCAGCTAGGCGCCCGCCGCATTATCTGGGAGGGCGACCGCGCGGACGGCACACTCGGCGCCGGCGAGCGGCTGGACCAGGCGGTTGACGACGACGCACGCGGCATGCTGGCCCAGGGCGTAACGGCCGTGCGCCGGTACGGGCCAGCAGGCGAGCGCCGCCGGGACGAGCTCGCGGTATTCGTCCAGTCGTTTGCCCCGGCGCCGCGCATGCTCGTGTTCGGCGCGATCGACTTTGCCGCGGCCGTGGCCAAGGCGGGCAAGTTCCTCGGCTACCAGGTGACCGTGTGCGATGCGCGGCCCATCTTCGCCACCAGATCCCGGTTCCCTGACGCGGACGAGGTGATCACGGACTGGCCGCACCGCTACCTCTCCACCACCACAACCGATGAGCGCACGGTGATCTGCGTGCTCACCCACGACCCGAAGTTTGACGTGCCGTTGCTCGAGGTGGCGCTGCGTCGCCCGGCCGCCTACATCGGAGCCATGGGCAGCAGGCGCACGCACGACGACCGGATCGCACGACTGCGCGAAGCCGGGCTGACCGACGCCGAGCTGGTCCGGCTTCGCTCGCCGATCGGACTCGACCTCGGCGCGCGCACACCCGAGGAGACCGCGATCGCGATCGCGGCCGAGCTCATCCAGCTGCGCTGGGGTGGTACGGGCAGGCCGCTCACGGCCACTGCGGGCCGGATTCACCACGGCCAGCTGCCGGGTGACCGAGAGACGCCCGACGTGGCCGAGGAGCGCATCCTCTGACCGTGACACCAAACGTGGCCGGAGTACTGCTCGCTGCGGGCAGCGGAAGCAGGCTTGGCCGACCCAAGGCCCTCGTCAGCGTGGGCGGTCAGTCACTGGTCGAGCGCGGCGTCACGTTGCTGCGGGACGGCGGTGCCCACCCGGTGATCGTGGTCACCGGGGCGGCCGAGCCGGCCGACCGGCCGAGCGGCGCGGTTATCGTGCACAACCCGGACTGGTCCACCGGCATGGGCTCGTCGCTCGCGGCGGGCCTGGCTGCCGTGCCGCCAGACTGTGCGGCAGCGGTGATCGCACTCGCGGACCAGCCGCTGGTGGGAGGCGAATCGGTCCGCAGGCTGATCGCCGCGTCCGCGAGCGGCGCGCACGTGGCTGTCGCCTGTTACGAAGGCCGACCCCGCAACCCGGTGCTGATCGGCCGGGAGCACTGGCCGGCGGTGCTGGCGCTCGCCACCGGGGACGTCGGGGCGCGGCCGTTCCTGCGGGCGCACCCTGAGCTGGTTACACACGTGGAGTGCGGGGACGTGGGCCGCCCGGACGACATCGACTCCCCGGAGGACCTCGCCAGCGCCGAGCGGCTGCTGGCTACCTGACTGTCGCTCGGATGCCCCAGTGCAGGGTGATGGCTTCGCCTGGCTGGATCACCAGTAGGTCGGTGCCGGAGACGAACGCGTTCGGCGGGCAGGTCATCGGCTCGATCGCGACCGCGCGGCGGCGCGCGTCGGGACCGAGGGTGTCGGCAGTGAAGACCTGTAGCCAGCCGTAGCCGGGTCCGGCCCAGAGCTCGACGTCGGCGCCGGGCCCAGCGAGCAGGGCACGCGCGCGACCGTCGGCGTCGGCGCGCAGCCCGGTGAGCGGGTGGTCGAGGGCCGCGGCGCCGATGGCGCGCCGCGACCGGAAGTCAACCGGCGTGCCCGAAACGTCCTGCGGTTCGCCCACCGGGATGCCACGGTCGTCGCACGGCAGCCACCGGGTCGCTGGCAGCTGCAGCTGCCAGTCGTCGACGCCATCGTCGCCGGCCAGCAGGTAGGGGTGCGAGCCGGTGCCGAACGGAGCCGGCCGGATACCAGGGTTGCGCGCGGTCACCGTCACCTCGAGGCCGGCGTCCGGGCTGAGCCGGTAGCGGGCCCGCAGCTCCAGGCAGAACGGATACCCGGCGTGCCCGAGCAGGTCGAGGGCCAGCTCGGTCACATTGGCCGCGTGCGAGGTCACCTGCCAGTTCGCCCACCGGGTGAGGCCGTGGATGGCCGTTCCGCGCGCGGGCTCCGACAGGTCGAGCTGGAAGCTCTGGCCGCCGAAGGAGTACCGGCCGCCGTCGATCCGGTTCGGCCAGGGGGCAAGCAGCTGCCCCCGGCCCGCGGGCGGCAGCTCGTCGGCGTCATAGTCGGCGATCAGCGGTCGGCCTTTGCGGCTGAGCTGGCGCAGTCCGGCCCCGAGCTCGGTGATGGTAGCCAGGTACTCGCCCGCGGCGATCTCGTACTGCGCGCCGGTGACGGGAAGCGTTGTCGACAGGGTCATGCGGTCAATCCTGCCCGCCCGGCGTGGTCGCGTGTCGACCGGGCGCAGCGCTGCGCGCGAGACGTGAGCTCGCTGCAGCGCGACCGCCGCAGGATGCCGGCGGGGCTGCTTGGGGAGCGGGGGACCTTCAGCCCCGCCGGCACAAATGCACCCTAGCTGTCGCGGCTGTCCCCGGGTGCGAGGTTTCGAACACCGGGTGGCGGCCAGGGGGGCTCAGGCCGTCCGGGCGCGCCAGTCCGGCACCCCGTCGGGCACGCGCGCGAGCGCCCCGGTGCGGACGGCCTCCGCGGCGAGCACGCCGAACAGGTAGAAGCAGGCCGCCTCTTCGGTGTCAAAGAACTGAAGCTCGTGGCGCGCGCCGTCCGCATACAGGAAGACCTCGAATCCGTTCTCGGTCTCCACGAGGCAGAGGGCGCTCTCGGCCTCCGCCCCGACCGAGTAGGAGTCGGCCGGGATTCCGGCGAGGCTAGCCAGATCAGCGAACAGGGCCTCGGTGGCCAGCCGCTTGCGAGCACCGCGACGCTGCCGGGAATCCGCGGGGGCGGTCAGCGGCTCCGGCGGTATCAGCACGGCACCGGCCGACGGCTCGCGGCCAGCTGCCGCCGTCGGCTCAAGGCGCGGCCCGGCGATCGTGCTCGTGTCCTCGCGGAGCCGGGAGGCGGACGCCGCCCGCATGGCCTCGGCCTCCAGCGGCAGCGGGGTCTCCGCTGGTGTGGGCAATGTCACACCCGTGCGGTCGTCAGGGATCGGCACGTAGACCGGGGTTGGCGAGGCTGGCGTCGTCGTCTCCGCGACGGTCGGGCCGGACAGCTCGTCCGGTTCGTGGAACTGGCTTGGATGCGCCGGCTCGGCGAAGGCGCTGCCCGGCGGCGCCAGAGCTGCGCGGTCGTCCGGCGCTACCAGCTCGACCCGTTCCTCCAGGATGTTAGTGACCTCGGTCCGCGGCGCGATGAGCTCGAAGACTCCGCGGTCAACCTGCCAGTAACCGAGCTGCTCCGCCCTGAATCCGTCGTGGCCCAGGTAGGCGATGTGCAGCCGGTCCCCGAGGTCGTCGAGCACGAGGCACCGCTCGCCGCCGAACATGCCGACCGGCCTGGACTCCCAGACGGCCTGGACGTCGGCGAACCGCAACTGCTTGCGCCAGTGACCGGTGGCTGGCTCAAAGCCCAGCTCCTCGGGCGGCGGGCACGCCGCGAACAACACGACGTCGTTCCCGGTCGGGCCGATTCCGGCCTCGAACGGGGATCCGTCATACGTCGCCATCAGCCGGTAGCGCACAGTTCTGGTCCCTCTGTCGGTCGGAGCCACACTTGGCCGTCATAACGGGCTATGAAGTTCGTGCCATCGATGCCGATGCGGTGGATCTCGGCGCCTACCGGCACCGGCATCGGGTCCGTGAAGTACTCCGCCACGCTGCCGTCATGCGCGCTGGCGAGGCCACTTCCGGCCAACGGCGGCTGCAGCGACCAGTGGCCACCACGTTCCGGTGAGAACGGCACCTGGTAGGCCTCGCTGCCGACCGCGCGCCACCGCAGCACGTAGATCTCGCGCATGTCCGGCGTGAAGTCCGAGCCGTCGTAGCCCAGGCCGAGGAGCGTGTGCAGCTCGCGCGGGCCACCGGACGGGCAATCGGCGAGTCGGTGCACGAAGCCGGAGATGACCGATCGCCGGCCGGTCAGGTACGGCTCCACCATGCGCGGAGGGATGGGCTTCTGCATAAGTGTGTCCGGCGCAACGGGCCGCGGGCCCTCGTCAACCTGGCTCACCCTGTCCCCTTTAGGACGCACCTGCAGTCCCATGCGACTCTATCGCGAAATGCGTCCCCACCCGGCATACAGTGGGCCGGTGACCGGGCTGACCGGCGCAGACGCGCGCTACCGAGACGATCGCGGTGAGGCCGACCCAGCGGTCGCCACGGCACTGGCGGCGTACGCGGCCGGCACCGGCGGCGAGCGCGCCGTGCTCGTCGCGCTGGCTGCCAGCAGGCTGCTGGTCCCGGTCGTGGCTGTGCTGGCCGACACCGTGCTGGCCGACACCGTGCAGGCCAACACCGTGCAAGCCAGCACCATGCAGGCAGCCGCGGCGTCGGCCCAGTCGGGCGACAGTGCGAACGCTGGCGACAAGCGCAGCGAGATGGCCATCCCCTCGCTGGTTGGCCAGGATGGCCGACTCGCGCTCGTGGCGTTCACCTGCGCTGACGCGGTCCGGCGCTGGCGGTCTGCCGCGCGGCCGGTTCCGGTTCCGGCCAGCGGAGTGTTCCAGGCAGCCGTTGCGGAGTCGTCGGCGGTCGTCATCGACGTGGCGGGGCCAGTTCCGGTGACCGTTGACGGCACGCGGCTGGCGGCGCTCGCGGCGGGGTCCGGGGTGCCGGACATGCACGAGGACCCGGACGTGTGGGATCTGGTTGCGGCCGCTGCCGGTGGCGTCGCGCCGGGCATCCGGGTGCGACTGGGTCCGCCACGGCAGGGCGCTGCATTCACCCTGGAGCTGGCGCCACCGCCGGGCGCGGCCGGGCTCGTCAGCGCGGATGTTGCAGCCGATGTCGCCGACGCGGTGTATGCCCGGCTGGCTGGCCGGGTGCGGTCCGACATCGCGGTCCTGCGGCGGCCCGGCTGACCGGCGGGCGCCACGTTACGATCGCGAGTGTGCAGGCAGTCACCCTGGCCGAGGTGGCGGACGAGCTGTACGGGCTGCCGCCGCGCGAGTTCACCGCCGCGCGCGACGAGCGGGCGCGCGTTGTCGGGGCAGCGGGCCGCCGCGACGAGGCCGCCGCGATCAGGAAGCTGGCCCGGCCGACGACGAGTGCCTGGCTCGTCAACCAGCTAAGCCGGGGAGCACCCGACGAGCTTGCGCGACTGTTCGAGGTAGCCGACGCCCTGCAGGAAGCGCAGCGCACCCTGGCCGGGGACCGACTGCGGGAGCTGTCCGCGCAGCGCAGGCAGGTCATCACCGAGTTGCTGCCGGTCGCCGCCGCCGTGGCGGGCCAGGCAGGTCAGCCCGCCAGCCCTGCCGTGCTGGAGGAGGTTCGGGCCACCCTGGAGGCAGCCGTGGCCGACGCGGGCGCCAGGGATGCGGTCCGGTCCGGAATGCTGACCAGGGCGCTGGCGTACGCAGGGCTGGGTGCGGTGGATCTGGCCGCGGCCGCCGCGCTCGCTCCGGCGAGTCCGGCGGAGCGGCCTGGGCGGCAGCCGGGGGCGGGGCGCCGTGC
>JASHSZ010000721.1 GCA_030040815.1 Streptosporangiaceae bacterium | reverse complement strand
CGAACAGGTCCGCCCGCCCGCTCTGGCCCAGCCCGCGACGGGCGTCCCATCCGCCGTCGGGCTCCTGCCACGGCAGCCCGCTCGGCTGCGCGTCCGGCCTTGCCAGGCCGGTCGCCGGGTCGGCGAGCGCCGCCACGTGCCGGGCCAGCCGCGGGTCCAGCCACGGCTCGCGGATGTAGGGCGGATAGATCGTCAGCCGCTCGGCCAGCTCGAATCCGCCCGCCGCGGTCCGCACCGCCAGGTCGTCGATCTGCGGCCAGGGCCGCTCCGGGTTCACGTGATCGGGCGTCAGCGGCGACACCCCGCCCCAGTCATCGATCCCTGCCGACAGGATGAGCTGGTATTCGCCGCCGATGAGATTTGGCGGCGCCTGGATGCGCGCGGCGGGGCCTAGCACCAGCCTGGCCACCGCGATCGTCGCTGCCAGGTCTGCCAGCCCGGCGTCGGGCATGCCGCGCATTCTCGTGTCGGGCTTTGCCCGGAAGTTCTGCACGATCACTTCCTGGATGCCGCCGTACTCGCGCGCGACCTGCCGCATCGCGAAGATCGACTCGGCCCGCTCGGTGAGCGTCTCCCCGATCCCGATCAGGATTCCGGTGGTGAACGGGACGCTGCTCCGCCCTGCGTCCTGCAGTACCCGCAGCCGTACCGCGGGGTCCTTGTCCGGACTGCCGAAGTGCGGCCCGCCGCGCTCGGTGAACAGCCGCCGCGCCGTGGTCTCGAGCATCATCCCCATCGACGGCGCGACCGGCTTGAGCCGCTGGAAGTCCTGCCAGGTCAGCACGCCAGGGTTCAGGTGCGGCAGGAGGCCCGTCTCCTCCAGCACCCGGATCGCCATAGCCCGCACGTAGGACAGCGTGTCGTCATACCCGTGCGCGTCCAGCCACTCGCGCGCCTGCCGCCATCGATCCTCCGGGCGATCGCCTAGCGTGAACAGCGCCTCCTTACAGCCCAGCGCCGCGCCGTCGGCGGCGATCGTCAGCACCTCATCCGGGGACAGGAACGGGGCCGTCAGCCGGCCCGGCACCGTGACGAAGGTGCAGTACCCGCACCGGTCACGACACAGCCTGGTCAGCGGGATGAATACCTTGCGGGAGTAGGTGATCAGGCCGGGACGACCCGCGGCCGCCAGCCCGGAGTCCCGCACCCGCCCAGCGTGCGCCAGCAGAGCCGTCAGGTCGTCGCCGCGCGCCTGCAGCAGGATGGTCGCCTCGGCCTCGTCAAGCGCCTTGCCGTCGCGTGCCCGCGCCAGCGCGCGACGCAGCGCGCTCGCGCTCGCGACCGGCTCGGCCGGGCCGCTCGCCGGGGGGCGGCGTGGCTCCTGAACACCGTGCTCGCTGATGGCGTTACCTCTTTCGCAATCGGCATTCGGCCGCTTCCCCACCCTAGGCCGCGGGCCCGTCACCGGGCCGCCGAGGGAGCATGCTGCGATAACCCGGTGCGAGCCGCGCTGCTTCCCGGTCAGAAGGCCGAGTAATCGCGCGCGCTCAGCCGAGGCCCGCGCCGCGGCGGCCCCTGCTCGCCCAGTTCGAGGAGCCGGGTCACGCGGTACCGGTGGCCCGCGTAGGGCGCCAGTAGCTCGAGCATGCGGGCGTCGTCGGCAGGCTCGCCCGCGAGCGCCCAGCCGACGAGGGTGGGGATGTGATAGTCGCCCACACTCACCGCGTCGGCGTCGCCGCACGCGCGCTGCCGGACCTCCGCTGCCGTCCATGGCCCGACGCCGGGCAGCGACCGTAGCAGCCGGTCAGCCTCCGCGCCGGGCAGGCCAGCGACCGCTTCCAGTCGACCGGCCCGTCGGACGGCGGCCGCGATGGTCCGGGCGCGCACCGGTTCGACGCCCGCCCGGTGCCAGTCGGCCGGGGAAATGGCCAGCCAGGCTTCCGGGGACGGCATGACGCGCAGGCCGGCCGGCGCAGGACCGGGCGCGGGCGAGCCGTACCACGTGACGAGCCGCCGCCAGGCCCGCCACGCCTCCCGGCCGACCACCTTCTGCTCCAGTACCGCCGGTACCAGCGCCTCGAGCACGCGGCCCGTCCGCCCGATCCGAAGCCCGGCCAGCCGCCGGGCTAGCTCGGCCAGCCGCGGGTGTACTGGGCGGAAGTCCTCGGGGTTGTCCATGACGCCGAGCAGGTCGGGCACCGTGTCGACCAGCCAGCGGGCGCCCGGACCCCAGGCCAGCGCCCGGATGCGCGGGCCGGGCGAGGGTAGCTGGCCGCCAGAGCGAGCCGACAACCGCAGCGTGGCCGGTCCCGCTGGGGTCAGGCACGTGCGCCAGAGGGCGCCCGACGGGTCAGTCCGGAACGTGGGGTCGTGAGATCCGCGCCGATGGACGATCAGCGCAAGCCGGATATCTACCCAGAACGGTACAAGCCAGTCAAGCTCAGCGTCCGCCACCTCGCCTGCCGGCCGGCCGCCCTCGCCGTCGCGGCGGTGCGGCCCGCCCCGGCCCGTTCTGTCCGCAGGCCCGTCTGCGTGCCGTTGCCGGCCATCGTTCATGGTCCCTACCGTCACAGGTGCATCTGAGGGGGAGAGCCCGCTGCAGCCTCCAGCCTCCCGCTTCGGGCATAGTGGCTAGATGCTTTACTCAACGATTCTCGCCGGCGGCAGCGGCACGCGGCTCTGGCCGCTGTCACGCGCCTGTGAGCCTAAGTTCCTGCACTCGCTGACTGGTACAGACCGGTCGCTGCTGCAGGCGACGGCCGACCGCGTCCGCCAGCTGTCGGCTGCGGATCACATCTACGTGGTCACCGGCACCGCGCACGAGGCGGCGATCCGCAGCCAGCTCCCCGAGCTGCCCGCGCGCAACATTCTGGTAGAGCCGTCGCCCCGCGACTCGTGCGCCGCGGTGAGTCTCGCCTGCGCCGTGCTGGCAAGGCGCGATCCGGACGCGATCATGGCCGTGTTCTCGGCCGACCACATCATCGGCGACGAAGAGCGGTTCGCAGCGGTTATCAAGCAGGCGGCAGCCACGGCACGCGATGGGTACCTGACCACGGTCGGCATCCGGCCACAGCACGCCGAGGTGCGGTTTGGCTACCTCAAGGTCGGCGAGCCGCTGGTCGGCGGGGCAAGAGCGGTGGCGCAGTTCAAGGAGAAGCCGACCCACGAAGCGGCGGCCAGTTACCTGGAGTCCGGCCAGTACCTGTGGAATGCGGGGATCTTCGCGTTCGGGGTCCGCGGTTTCCTCGCCGAGCTGGCCCGGCAGCTGCCGCACCTATCCGCCGGGATCGGGCGGATCGCCGAGGCCTGGGACGGTCCCGGCCGCGATCAGGTGCTCGCTGAGGTGTGGCCGGGCCTGGAGAAGATCTCGGTGGACTACGGCGTGCTCGAGGGCGCGGCGGCCGTCGGCAAGGTCGCGACCGTGCCCGCCGACATGCCCTGGAGCGACGTCGGCGACTTCGACTCGCTCGGCGAGTCACTGCCGACCGACGCGTCGGGCAACCTGGTGATCGCCCCCATGGCGGAGATTGTCGCGCGCGACGTCAAGGACGCCGTCGTCGTGTCCACCACGGACCGGGTCGTGGCCGTGATCGGCCTGGACGACGTGGTCGTCGTCGACACCGCGGACGCGACGCTGGTGTGCGCCCGGTCGCGGGCCCAGGAGGTCAAGCAGGTCGTGGAGGAACTGCACGACCGTGGCCAGCACGCCAGGCTCTAGCGCACTGGGCGGTGGCCGTTCTGGTCCGGGGTGTCGGACCAGAACGGGCGCCAGTTACTCCGTTCCCCTACTCGCGGCGCGCTCATAACTGATCATGTGCGCCTCCGCCGAGGAAGCCCAGGTGAACTCCATCGCTCGCGAGTAGCCCGCCTCGCCGAGGGCGGTCCGGCGCTCAGGATCGGCCAGCAGCGATTGCAGCGCCGTCTTGATGCTGTCGGGATCCGGCTCGGTGTAGGCAACCGCGTCCCCGCCGACCTCCGGCAGCGCGGTCCGGTGCGTGGTGAGCACCGCAGCGCCGCAGGCCATGGCCTCGAGCGCAGGCAGCCCGAAGCCCTCACCGGTGCTGGGGAAGGCGACCACGAGAGCACCACCGAAGAACCCGGGTAGGTCAGTGAAGTGCAGGTAGCCGGGCCGGACCAGGTGCAGGTTAGCGGGCACGGCGGCCACTGCCTCGTCTACCTCCTCGCTCCAGCCGCTCGCGCCCGCCAGCACGAGCGCGGGCGCGTCGGCCATGTGCTCGGCTACCGCGACCCAGCCATTGATCAGCGCGGGCACGTTCTTGCGCGGCTCGAGTGTGCCGAGATAGGCAACGTAGGACCGGCCGTGCAGGCCGAGACGGTCGGACACCTGGCGAAGCTGGTCCGCCGTCGGCCGGTGGAACAGCTTGTGGTCAACGCCGTGATAGGCGACGTCGATTCGGGTCGGGTCGGCGGCGAGCACCCGGACAAGCTCGTCTCTGGTCGCCTTTGAGGGCACGATGAGCCTGGTAGCGCGCCTCGCTGAGGTGCGGATGGCCGCCTTGTAGAAGGTCGCGATCACCGGGCTGTGCGCGTCGGGCTCGGTGAAGAAGGTCAGGTCGTGGACGGTGACGACGACAGGCTTGTTCGGCCGCAGTGGCATCGAGTAGTGCGGAGAGTGGATGACGGCCGCTTCCACCTGCTGGGCCACCAGCGGAAGACCGCTTTGCTCCCACGCCAGCCTGGCCGGCCGGTGAGCGATCGCAGGCGGCCCGGCGACGACCCTGGCGTTCGGTACCAGCCGACCGTATCGCTCCTCGTCGGCGCGCTGGCACGCCACCGCAAGATCTGCACCGGCCGCGTCTAGCGCGCTGACCAGCCCGTCCACGTATCGGCCGAGAGCGCCACGGTCAGCAGGTACCGCCGTTGCGTCAATCAGCACACGAGGCGCCACTGCCGGTCACGTTCCTTCCCTCTGATTTCCCTGTCCCGGCCTCCCGGCCGGCCTTCGTGCTGCTCCGCAGGCGAAACAGCGCGAGCCATCCCGCGCGGCCTTCTCCCTGTCAGACCCATCGGACGCCACCGGGCAGCCCGGCCCGAGCGGAGTAGCCGGCCGCGCCACCGCACGGCTGGCGCCCGACGTGCTCATCCGGGGATGTAGTGCGCCGGAATGAGCGCACATCACCGAAGGCCCGCCCCTGGATGTGCCGTCAGATCCGAGCGTACGCCCTCGGCGGCGTCAGCGCGCCGCGGCGCAGGCCCGTGTTAGGGCTGGCCCGCCGGTGTTCAGCCGGGCGCCTCCGGCTGTTCGGCTCAGCTCGGCCCGGCTCGCCGCGACGCCCGGCTCTGATAGCCGCGAGGGCCGGCTCGGCCGCCAGTCGGCCAGGCTGTGGCTAGCGCTGGACGTGCCACCGCCTCGCTCGTACCGCCGCCCTGTTTCAGCACGAAGGGACCGGCTTGCCCGCCTTGAGGGCCTGCAGTTCGCTGACCGCGCCTGCGAGCGAGCCAACCTTCACCACCCGCAACCCGGCAGGAACGGCGCCGACCGTGTTCGGGCAGTTGGCGGCCGGCGTGAGGAAGATGGTCGCGCCGGCCGCCCTGGCGCCTGCCATCTTCTGCTGGATGCCGCCGATCGGCTCAACCGCGCCGGTTGGGTCGATCTCTCCGGTGCCGGCGATGAAGCGACCCCCGGTAAGCCCGTCTGGCGTGAGCTTGTCGATGATCCCGAGCGCGAACATCAGGCCTGCGCTCGGCCCGCCGATACCGGACAGGTTGATCTTCACGCTGAACGGGAACTGGTAGACGGCCGACCCCAGCTCGACCCCTATAACGGGCTGGTTCCCGATGTCCTTGGTCGGCAGCGTGACGTTGCTGACGGCACCGTCGGGGCGAGCAATCGTCAGAGTCACCGGCGCGCCGGGCCTGCGGTCTCGGATCATCGTGACCACGTCATGGTGGCAGCCAATCGGCGTGCCGCCGACCGCCGTGATCTTGTCGCCAGGCTGCAGCACGCCGTATGCGGGCGTCCCCTTGACCGTGGCCACGATCGGTTCAGCCGTCGTGTAACCGATGTTGAGGTAGCACAGCGCCGCCGCGGTGGCATCCTGCTGGGATCCCAGCATCTCCTCGGTGTCCTGCTGGATCACCTGCTGCGGGGTCTGCCCGGACGAGTAGATCTCGCTCGCCGGGACGACCGCGTCGTCCGGCGTGAGCCAGGCCCGCAGCGCGCTGAAGATGTTGAAGTCCACGCCAGGACCGCCGGTGTACGACACGGTCACCATGTTGAGGTTGCCGGTCGTGGCATAGGTGCGATGACCCGTGATCTGGATGAGCTCCTTGCCCGCGGGTTTGCCCAGCGTGTTGAAGGTGGGACCGGGGGTCAGCGCTACGTAGGGCACCTGCACCAGGGCCGCCACGACGACGCCTGCCAGCACGCAGACTCCGGCGATCAGCAGTGTGATGAAGCGGTGCGACATGCCCGACACCCGGTCGCTGGCGAGCGGGAGCTTAGGCACCTTCCACCCACTCGCTCGTCCCGTCCGCGAAGGTCTGGTGCTTCCAGATCGGGACCGTCGCCTTCAGGTCATCGATTAGCGCATGGCACGCGGTGAAGGCCACGTCGCGGTGCGCCGCCCCGACCGCCGCCACCACGGCGAGCTCGCCGATCCGCAGGTCACCGGTCCGGTGGGCGACCGCCAGCGACACGATCGAGTGGCTTGCGGCGATCTTCTCGGCAACCCGCTGCAGCTCGTCCGCTGCGGACGGATGAGCGCTGTACGACAGCCCAGTTACGCCGTGTCCGTGGTCGTGATCGCGCACCGCGCCGACGAACACGACGACAGCGCCCGCCGCGGGATCGGCCGCGGCAGCCCGGATCTCATCAACCGACAGCGGCTCGGAGCGCAGCGCGGTCATCCTGATGACGGTCACGATGCCAAGGTACAGGCACCTGGGCGCCACTCGACCAGCGCGTCAGGTGCCCGCTTGCTCACCAGCCCCGGCCGACTCAGCAGTCCCTGGCCTCAGGATCCGCGACGGCGGCGGCGGACCTGGCGCACGATGGCGGCGGTGCCGATGACGGCCACGGTGGCGCCCGCGGCAGTGATCGTGGCGTCCTTGCGGTCCAGCCGGCGGCCAGCCACCGCGTGATGCCCGCCGCGCTGGTCAAGCAGTACCTGGAGCGCCGCCGCGTTGTCGTACTGCGGCAGCCAGCCCGCCTCCCGTAGGGCCTTGCAATCCACCACCCACGGGTACACGACGTATCGCAGATCGGACACTGGCGCGGGCGTGATCCCGGCGCGGTGAAGCCGCTGCGCGGTGGCGAAGGTCAGGCCCGGCGGCAGCTCGATGCGCCGCAGCCCGGCGATCTCTTCCAGCTCATCTTGCTCGAGCCAGCCGTCGCAGCCGATCGCGAAGGCACCCGTCACCCGGCCAGCCGCGGCGAGTTCCAGGGCCGCGACCAGGTCATCGACGTGGCAGAACTGCCAGCGCGCCGCGCAGCCTTTCACGGCAAGCAGCCGCGGCGCTTCGAAGTGCCTGGTGATCAGCGTGTCGATCCCCCCGCCGACCAGCGCCGCCGGGCGCGCGACGGTAACCTGCAGGCCCGGGTGAGTGCGGGGCGAGCGCGCGGCCAGATGCTCGATCTCGAGCAGATCGCCCACCACGCTGTCGTCGGAGTCCTGGCTGAGCGGCGCATCTTCCGGCAGCGGCACCGAGTTGTCGGGCCGGGCGCCATACACCATGGCGCTCGTCACCAGCACAACCCGGCCGACCCCGCCAGCTGCGGCAGCGGTCAGCACCGTCTGAGCGCCCCGGACGTTGAAGGCACGCCTGCTCCGCGCGTCCGTGTCCGGTGACATGTCGACGTCGGTGTGCACGATGACGTCGACCCCGGCCAGCCGTCCCGCCAGCGCTGGGTCCCGGACGTCGACGATTCGCCAGGTCACTCCCTTCACGTCACCCCGGGTGCCGTCGATCGCGACAACCCGGCCGGCCAGGTCGGAGTCCGCCAGCCTCGAGGTCAGCGCCAGGCCGAGCCCGTGCGCCGCCCCGGTGATGGCAACTACGGGACGGGGTTCGGAGTCCACGGGCTCGGCCTGCTCGGATGGGGCCGGGTCGAGGGCCGAGGGATCAGTCGCGGACAGCCGGGTCACGGCCGGCTCGCGCTGAGGATCCGCCGCCGCCCGGCTGGCAGCATCGCCGCGGTCAGCCCGGCGCGCCGACCCCCCGGCTGGGCTGCGCTGACGGCGAATCTGGGCTACTCGGTGGCTCACAGGTGACCGCTCCCGGTATAGCTTGGCCAGTGTGGACCCTTCCATCCTGCCGGATAGGCCGGACCGATGACTGAGCCTCCCTTCGGCTTCGGGCCTCCTGGCTCTGATGATGACCCAGGCAGGCCAGGTGGCGGCGCGGGCGGGCCGGGCGCCGGCGGGCCGCTCGGGCCGTTCGGCGGAGCAAACCCGATGGGAGACCCGCAGCAGTTCGCCGAGGCGCTGCGCCAGTTCGCCGACCTCATGTCCTGGCAAGGCGGGCCGGTCAACTGGGACCTCGCCAAGAACATCGCGCGCCAGGCCGTCGCCCAGAAGGGCGACGCCAGCATCCTGACGACCGACCGTGCCAAGGTCGTGGAGGCCCTGCGGCTTGCCGATCTATGGCTGGAGGAGACCACCGAGTTGCCGAGCGGGATCCGGACCGCCAACGCCTGGAGCAGGTCCGAGTGGGGCGAGGCCACCCTCCCGGTGTGGTCCAAGTTGTGCGACCCGATCGCGGCGCGGGCGGTCAGTGCGATGGGCGGCATGCTCGGCGAGGACCCGGAGGGTCTCGCGAGCGGCCTGCCACCCGAGATGCAGGCAATGGTGGGCGGGCTGGGCGGTCTCGGCGGGCTGACCGAGATGATGCGGCGCATCGGCGGGATGATGGTCGGCGGCCAGGCTGGCGCGGCCGTCGGCGCGCTCGCGGAGGAGGTCGTCAGTTCCACGGACATCGGGATACCGCTGGGTCCGGAAGGCACCGCGGCGCTGCTGCCCGCCGGCGTAGCAGCCTTCGGCGCCGGCCTGGGCGTGGACGCCACCGAGGTCCGGCTGTTCCTTGCCCTCAGGGAAGCCGCTCACCAGCGGCTGTTTGGCCACGTGCCATGGCTACGGGCGCGGCTATACGGCGCGGTGGAGGACTATGCACGTGGCATCACGGTGGACGCGTCGGCCCTGCGTGAGGCCATGCCGCAGATCGACCCGAGCAATCCCGAGGCCCTGAACGAGGTGCTGTCGGGGGCCGCGCTGTTCCAGCCCGAGGACACGCCAGCTCAGAAGGCAGCGCTGGCCCGGCTCGAGACGATGCTCGCCCTCGTGGAGGGCTGGGTTGCGACCGTCGTAGCCGCCGCTGCCGCTGACCGGCTGCCGCAGGCGGGGGCGCTCGCGGAGGCCATCAGGCGGCGCCGGGCTACCGGCGGCCCCGCAGAGCGGACCTTCGCGACCCTTGTTGGCCTGGAGCTGAGGCCGCGCAGACTGCGGGAAGCCGCGGCCATCTGGGAAGGGCTCACCGCCGAGCGAGGTATCGCAGGGCGCGACGCAATCTGGGCGCACCCCGATCTGCTGCCGACAGCCGACGACTTTGACGACCCCGACGGCTTCGTCCACGGCCGACCGGAACTGGACATCGCCGACTTCGACACGCACGGGTCCGATGATGGCGAAGCCGAGCCGCCCTCGGACGAGCGCGGCGAGGACGGCTAGCCCGCGGCTGTCAGGCGCCTGCCGTAACCGAGCGCGCGGCGGCACATGACCGACCCGTCCGGGCACTGGACCGGCCAGAACCCGCGCCGCTGCTGCGGTGGCGCGCCGGGAATTCTGCGTCCACAGCGCGTGGACACCATTACGGCACGTCGAGCACACAGCCGACGCGTGTCCGGCGAGCAAATTCACACGGGCATGCCGGGATATCCACAACGACGCGCCGCGTGCTCCCCACGCTGCGCACAGCCTTATGCACAGGGCCGGCTTGACCGCTCCGGTGGCCGAGCCTAACTTCGCGAGCCAGGGGTCCCCGGGTCCGGGGCGCGCGTTGCTTCTGGGGAAGGGGGGCGCACGACCCGACGCCCGGGGACTTGCCGGCTCAGACCGCGCGTGACGCGGGTGAGCGTGAAATGTCGGACCGCCGTGTCACGGTGCAGGAGTGAGACCCGCACTCAGAGCCGGATTGCTGCCACTATGGCGGGACGACGACACGGTACAGATCGGCGTCGACCCGCGCCGCGCTGTCGCCATCTCAGGCATGAGCCACGCGTCCGACGTGATCAGGCTGCTCGACGGGAGCCGAGACCGTGCGGGGGTGCTCGCGGAGGCCGGCCGGCGAGGCGTGCCCGCCGTGGTGGCCGAGCGAGTCCTGACAGTGCTAGCGGCGGCCGGCGTTCTCATCGACTACCCGGCGCAGCTGCTGCGGTCGGTACCAGCTGATCTGCGGCGGCGGCTGCGTCCGGTGCTCGCGGCCGCCGCGCTGGGCAGCCAGGACGCCGACGGCGGAGCGCGGCTGCTGGCTCGACGATCGGCGACGACGGTGACCGTCAGCGGGGCCGGCCTGGTCGCGGAGTCGCTGGCCGACTTGCTGACCCGGTCTGGCCTCGCGGCGCGGCGCGGACAGCTGGCTGACGGCGGCGAGGCCGATCTCCTCGTGCTCGTCGGGCACCAGTCACCGAGCCAGACCACGGAGCTCCTCCGGCTCTCGCGCCCGCATCTGAGCGTGACCGCGAGCGAGGGCATCGGCGTGGTCGGACCGCTCGTCCGGCCGGGTAGCACGGCCTGTCTGCGCTGCCTGGACCTGACGCGCGCGGAGCGCGACCCGGCGTGGCCGCTCATCCTCGCTCAACTGTCCCGCCGCTCCGCGGATCCCCCGGCTTGTGACCCGGTCCTGGCCGCCGCCGTGGCCGCACAGGCCGGCGCGGTCGTCGTCGCGTTCGCCGACGGCGGAGTGCTGGCCCAGGCCGCCGTAAACGGGACGCTGGAACTGCTCGCCCCCGGCTGGCAGTGGCGGCGTCGAAGCTGGCGACCGCATCCGGCCTGCTGTTGCGGTGCGAGCGCTGCGGCGTGACGGCGGCTCCGCCGCACAGCCCGGCACGCCGGGCAGCATCACGGCGTCGCAGGCCTCGTGCCCGGCTGGATCGGCATCCGGTCACGCGAAGTCGCCGGGACGGGCACCCAGTTCGCCTTGCCCGCTTGCCCGAGCGACATCCGGTCACAGCTACTTCTGCAAGTAGCCGACAATAGACGGCGTGAGCGATCTGCCGTACCGGGCTGTGACCCGCACCGCCAAGCTAGCCTCGCTGCCCGTCGGGATGGCTGGCCGCGCCGCGCTCGGACTCGGCAAGCGAATCGGCGGCCGACCGGCTGAGTTGGTGGCGCAGGAGTTGCAGCAGCGAACGGCCGAGCAGATCTTCCGGGTGCTCGGCGAGCTCAAGGGCGGCGCGCTCAAGCTCGGTCAGGCGCTGTCGATCTTCGAGGCCGCCCTGCCCCCGGAGATAGCCGGACCGTACCGGGCAACGCTGACCAGGCTGCAGGAGTCGGCGCCGCCACTTCCGGCAGCGACCGTGCACCGGGTGCTCGCGACTGATCTTGGTCCAGACTGGCGCGGCCAGTTCGCCGAGTTCGACGACCGCCCGGCGGCTGCCGCGTCGATCGGCCAGGTGCACCGCGCGATCTGGCAAGACGGCACGCACGTCGCCGTCAAGATCCAGTACCCGGGTGCAGGCAGGGCGCTCAGCAGTGACTTCGCTCAGCTCAGCCGGGTTGGCCGACTTTTCGGTGTGCTGATGCCTGGTCTCGACGTGAAGCCCCTGCTCGATGAGTTGCGCGTCCGGGTCGTCGAGGAACTCGACTACCGGATGGAGGCGCAGGCGCAGCAGGCGTTCGCCGCCGCTTACGCCGGCGATCCTGACATCGCGATACCGAGCGTGGTCGCTGCGACCGATCGCGTGCTGGTGACCGAGTGGATGGACGGCACTCCCCTGGCCGAGGTGATCTCGGCCGGAACTCAGCAACAGCGGAACGCCGCGGGGATGCGGCTCGTCAGGTTCTTGTTCTCGGGGCCGAAAAGAGCGCGCATGCTGCACGCCGACCCGCACCCAGGCAACTTCCGAGTGCTGCCCGACGGCCGTCTGGGCGTGCTCGATTTCGGAGCGGTCGACCGCCTCCCGGATGGCCTGCCGCCGATATTCGGCAGGCTGCTGTGGATCATGCACAACCACGGTGCCATCGAGACAGTGGAGCGCGAACTGCGCGAGCAGGGATTCCTGCGCCCGGGCGTTACCGTCGACCTTGGGGAGCTGCACGCTTTCCTAGCTCCGCTGGCGGAGCCGTCGCGCGGCGACAGTTTCACGTTCAGCCGGGAGTGGATGCGCGGCGAGGCCGCGCGTTACTCAGATCTGCGCACCGCGAATGTCGCGCGGCGGCTCAATCTGCCACCCTCATACGTCCTCATTCATCGAGTGTCGACCGCGGGCATCGGGGTGCTGTGCCAGCTGGACTGTGCGGGTGAGTTCCGGTCCGAGGTGCTGAGCTGGGTTCCCGGCTACGGCCCGGCCGACGAGACCGCTCCGGCCGACGAGACCGCCGGAGTCGCCTAGCAGCGCCGGGCCCGGGGAGCAATTGCCTCCCCGGGCCC
>JASHSZ010000720.1 GCA_030040815.1 Streptosporangiaceae bacterium | reverse complement strand
GTCGCCGCGGCCATCTCCGGGCGTGGCAAGCACAGCGGTGACAGCGGGTGCGGGCCCGCCGGGTTCCAGCTGCCCGAGACCCCGGCCCAGGTCGAAATCACGCTGTTGCAGCCGGCCGCGGTGCTGATCGGCCGTGGCGGGAAAGGCGCTGGCCGGCACGCCGTCACGGCGCTCCGATCCCGCGTCGCGGGTCCAGTCCTGTATGTCGGCTCTCGCGCCTGGGTCAAGGTCGAGCCTCTGGCTCGCCGCGCTGATGATGTCGGCTAGCCGCTCGTACCCGCGTCCACGGTCGACCAGGGCGAGTGTCGCCCCTTCGGTGGCGGCGTTGTGCTGCAGATCCGCCAGCAGCCGGCCGGGCAGTGGTTCTGGACTGAACGGTCCGCGGTGGGTGTGCCGGTGCGGCAGCGCCTCCAGCATCTGGCGCTCCGGCCGATCCATCGGCCGGGGCTCGCCCAGGCCGACCGTGGCCATGAGCGTCGGCCGCGACCGGTCCGGCAGCAGCTCGACAACGGGCACGAACCCCAGGGAACGGATTCCCAGGCGCAGCCCGAACAGCGCTGCCCCACAGCTGATCAGCATTTCCCGGCCCTGCCGGTCAATCCGGAGCTTGCGGGCAGGATCAGCGTGAAGCTCCAGCAGGCCGGGCCTGATCCTGAACCGCCACGGCTGGGTGTTCTGGACCGACGGAGCGCGCGCCGCAGTCGCGACCAGATACCTAGCCTGATCCTCAGGGATCGGTACGTCCTGCCACGGCAGCTGCCCAGGCATGGTCACCACTCCAATCCGACACGCCCGGTCATCATCGCCCGCCAGACGTCCCATCCGGCAGGCCCATGGGCCCGTTGTTGCAGCGACGAACGTCCCGGCGTGCTCCAGGAGTCGGCCGGGCCTCTCGTCTCTCGGCCGTTCAGCACTCGGCGCGGGAACTTAGGCCGCTTGATAACTGGCGTTGGTCCCTGTTGCCGCACGCCGTCACCAGCCGAGACTTGGGTAGCTTGCCGGGAGGTAGCT
This sequence comes from Streptosporangiaceae bacterium, assembly GCA_030040815.1. The sequence goes on along the minus strand of JASHSZ010000720.1, from coordinate 7,385 downwards.
ATGACTGACGCGAACGAGGTGCGACGGCTCACCGATGCCGTGATGTCCATGATCGAGGAGGATCAGGGCAGCGGCCAGATTCCCAGAAACGTCTCGTCGCTCGATGAGCTCGATAGCTACGTGGACATCGAGGATTACTACCGGCGCATCCGGCTGCCGGTTGGTGATCACGATGCGGCGGAGCTGCGTTCTGCACTAGGTGCGGAGATAGGACGGCGGCTGGCAGGCGCTCAGGGCGGTCCCTGGCACGTCATCTGGAGACAGCCTGACGGCGTCACGCGCGACATCGGCAAGACAGTCGGGTATAGCAGTCAGGAGGAGGCGCAGGCCGTCGGCCGGGAGCATGTGCACGCGCACGGCGGTGGATTTCACCTGCGCCGAGCCTGATGCCGCCCGCCGCAGAAGTCCTTGGCCGTGCTCCTCCTGTTGGCGGCCGCGGCCCAGGCCAGCGCGCGTGACGTGGCCCGTTCCGAGCCGCGTGTCCGGCCAGCGCAGGGCGGAGGTCCTAACGATCGGGGACTTCGGTTCCTGCACCTCGGCGCGCCGCGAGGGTTGAGCTGGAGTGAGCGAGTGGGCCGACGGGAGAGGATGATGAGCGTCACCGTGGCGCCCGAACTGGGGCTGCCGCGCACGGCGGACGAGGTGACTGCCTACGTGGTGGCAACCGCAGTGTGGGCTCCGTCTGTCCACAACACTCAGCCGTGGCGATACACCGCCGAGGGCACCGAGATCACGCTGCTGGCCGACGCTGGCCGGCAGCTCGCCGTGGCAGACCCGTGTGGCCGCGAGATGCTGATGAGCTGCGGCGCAGCCCTGTTCACCGCCAAGCTCGCTCTCCGGTCGCTCGGGTACAACCCCGAGACCCGCATACTGCCCGATCCCGCCGACCCGCTGCTGGTCGCCCGGCTGCGCTGGCGCCGACAGGCCGCGCCTAGCAGCCACGAGGAGCGGCTGCTCAGTCAGGTGACGCGTCGGCGGACGCACCGGGGGGGATTCGAGCCAGTGCCACCGCCGCCGGGCCTCCTCGAAGCCCTGCGGCAGAGCGCTACCCGGCACGACGCCGCGCTGCGCGTCGCCATCACCGACGAGGCCCGCGCGGTGCTCGCCGCCCTCACCGAGACGGCCGACCGCGTCCAGCGCCTGGACAGCGCCTACGTCCGTGAGCTCGCGGCCTGGACGCCGCCGCCAGGCAGCCCACGGCTCGACGGCGTGCCAACCTCGTCCTACCCCGCCCACCCGGAGCCCACCAGCCCCTACTTCCCCGGCCGCGACTTTGCCCGCGGCCACGGCTGGGGCCTGCCATACTCCACCCGTATCGCAGCCGCCCGGTTCACCGGCACAGTCTGCCTGCTCACCACCCCGGCAGACGATCCCGCCGCCTGGGTGAACGCGGGCCAGGCGCTACAGCGCATCCTGCTCACCTGCGCGGCAAGCGGCGTAGCCGCCGCGCTGCATAGCCAGCCCGTCGAGGTCAGCTGGCTGCGGGAGGCCATCCGCGCTCACCTCGGTGACGGCAGCTACCCGCAGCTAGTCCTCCGCCTCGGAACCGTCCTCCAGGAGGCGATCAGCATCCGGCGCCCTGTCCAGGGCGTCCTCACCCCGAGCCACTAGCAAAGCTCCGGCGGTCACCTTCCGAACTGGGCAGGGTGGATCGACCTTCGATGGCTGCTACGGTTCGGGGGCCGTGCTGTCGGGCTCGACCGCGGCGGCACCTGGCAGTGCCGGCGCGGGCATGGCACCATCTGCCGGCTGCGATGGCTCCTCGTCGCGCCAGATGACCCTGTGTACGGGGATGACCCGCGGGATGTCCCGCAGGCCGGGGATGAACGGCACCAGTAGCAGCAGGATCGTGGCCAGTCCGGTCAGGTAGATCGCGATCATGTCCACGTTCGCCGAGGTCGAGAAGCTGGGCACCTGGTACCAGAGGGTGTACAGCCATAGCCACGGCTGGCCCGGGTACCCTCCCGTCTCATTCATCACGCCCCACTGGCCGCCGCTCAGGTGCATGTTGGTCGCCTCGTAGGCGAAGTAGCTGCCGTCCTCGATGAACAGGAGGGGGTTGGTGAAGTTAGTCCCGTAGAAGGTGCGCCCGGCCAGCAGGTCAGTGTCCAGCGCCCCGGTGCGGGCCATGGTGAGCTCGGCCGACAGCATGGCCGGGACCGGGCCGTCCTTCGCGGCGGGGATCTTTGGCATAGCGGCGGTATTCGTCACCTTCGGCGTGATTGCCTTGGAGTAAGCGTTGGCCCAGGCGAGCTGCTGGGCCGGCGAGGCGCTGTTGTAGCTTGACAGCGCGCTTGCCAGCGCCGGGTCGGCGGGCGCCAGCGTGGACAGCGGCTGCAGCACGAAGGTCTGGGCCGCGTTGATGGGCTGGGTGACGCCGAACCAGGTCTGCGGCGAGAACAGCAGCCGCTGGACGGACGCCGTGCCGGTGTTGTACGGCTGACCGTAGGCCGCGGTCTCGCTGGTGCCGTTCAGCTCGGAGGCCGCGGTGGCAAGGAAATCAGACGGGTCGAGCCGGGACCAGGTCTGCACCGTCAGCGCCGGCACATCCGGAGAAGACAGGATGCCGGCGAGCACCAGCGTCAGGCAGGTCGTGATCAGGACCGCGATGCTGCCTTCCTTGATGATGTCGTAGCGCCGGGTCGGGCCGCGCCACGGCGCGGCGTCGGCAGCCGCGACAGCCCGGTGGCGCTGCCGCCACGACCCCGAGGCGCCCTCAGCCCGGTGGGTATCGATCGGATGAGCGACGCCCCGGACCCGGACCAGCAGCACGTGCGCGCCGACGATCGCGATCAGCACAATCGGAAAGAGCACCACGTGCCACAGCAGCATCTGGCCGAAGTTCATGAGGTTGAAGAACGCGCCCACCCCGACGGAGTTGAACGCGTCCTTGCCGCTCGTGGAGATCCACTGCGAGTCGAAGTTCTGCTGCGACAGGTAACCGGTGAAGCACTCCACGATCGCGGCGAGGAACGCCACCACTCCCGTGACCCAGGTCAGCGCACGACGCCCGCGCCAGGCGGCCATCCAGAACTTGCCCCACAGGTGGATCACAATCAGCGCCATGAACAGCTCGACGCTCCATAGGTGCATGCTGTTGAAGAAGTGCCCCACCGGGTTTGTGTGCCACCAGTCCACGCCGCCGAGCGCGATGACCAGCCCTGACACGATCGCCATCGCCAGCGCGGCAAGCGAGGCAACGCCGAACACGTAGATCCAGGAGGCAACGTACGCCGGCTGCCGGTCGGGCAGCAGCTTGCCTGGCGGCAGCAGCCGGAGCGCCCGGTTCCTGAGCCGCGCCGTCCACATATCGGCATCCGGCGAGCCGGACGAGGTGGACTCCGCCGCTTCGGTCTCGTCGATGGTCCCGGTAGCCTCGGCTGCCGGCTGCTGGCGGCCCTTCGGGAAGGGGAGCAGGAGCGCCCCGCCAAAGATGAAGACCATCACTCCGATCAAGACAAGGTTGGCGAGCGAGACGTAGAAGATGTTCCAGTGCAGGTAGGTGCCAGGGCCATTCAGATTCAGCCCGAGGGTGTGCCTGATCATCACGAGCTCCCCGGATCGTCCAAAGATCGTCAGCTCAATCGCAAGGAATAGCGTTGCGTGCGGACAGTCGGAAATCAACCGTTCCGCTAAGTTCGGTCAGTCATCTGAGGGTCGGGATCTTGGTCCTGGGAGCCCAGACGGCCGGCAAACACCTGCCGAGCCGCGGCTGGGCGGGGGATCTTGCGCGCCTCGTGACTCGTCACAGCGCGCAGCAGCTTCCGGAAGCCGCTTCGCGGCGACCGGGCTCGGCTTGGTGATCGACTTACTGCTGGCATCAGGCAGCTAGCGTGCCGCTGCTTGAACTAGGGTTTTGATGCCTGAGCCGGGCGTGGCCCGACTGCGCCGGCGCTCGCGGCTGCCACGGCAATATTCGCGGCGTTGGCAGCGGTCTCGAAGGGCCCGGCGGTGACCAGGATCCGCAGGTAGATGGGTGCGACGACGATCCTGACGAGTCGGCCGGATCCGGGCCGGCAGGGAGTTCGCCACGGGCGATGGGGCTGCGCGCGACTTCATCCGGGACCCTCGGCCCTAGTGCCCACGGCGGCGGGCCGCCAGGGTGGGCGCAGCGCTGCAGAACCCGTCAGTCCGGATATGTCAGGAAACGTTCCATGAAGAAGTACGATGACTACTTGCGGTGGCTGTATCGGGGCGGCCACCCGAACCGTTTCGCCCGGCTACAGAACCGCGCCTCAGCGATGGCGTTCGCGGCCGGGATCGCGCCCAGGCGAGTGGCCGCGCTGGAGATCACCGGACGGCGCAGCGGCCGGATCATCTCGTTCCCGGTCGTGATCGCCGACGTCGACGGCGAGCGCTACCTGGTCTCGATGCTCGGCGCCAACGCGAACTGGGTGCGCAACCTCACGGCCGCAGGCGGCCGGGCCGTGCTGCGCCATGGCCGCCGCGAGAGCGTGCATCTCGAGGAGGTCGAGCCCGCTGCCCGTGCCCCGGTCCTGCGCCGCTACCTGCAGGTGGCGCCCGGGGCCCGGCCGCACATCCCGGTAGACCGCAGGGCCCCGCTGGCTGAGTTCGCACGGATAGCTGCGGACTACCCGGTGTACCGCATCGGGGACCCGGCCTGAAGCCCGGCGAACCATGCGCGGCAGCTGCACCCTGGCCCCTTCCCGAGCCGCGGCCGCCGCCGCTGACCGGCGAAGAAGCCGAACGCATCCGCGCCCGAGGCCCTTCACGTGCGCCTTTAACGCCACGGCAAAGCCTGCTGCCTGATGGAACGCCATGGGTTGCCTGATTGCTTGTCAGACGCTCGGCGGTCCGGAGACCGTGCAGGTCGCTGACCTGCGGGTTGCGAGTCAGAGTGAGCGGATGTACGCACTGAGCCCAGGTCGTATGGTGGGTGGTCTGCGTGCCACGGATGGCGAAGCGGCGCCCCGAGGCGGCAACGATGAGTTCCGGACGCTGCTCAGGTCAGTGCCGGCGACACAGCGACGAGGCGTGGAGGACGAGATGGCGCTAGATCTCTTTGCTGGCATTCCCGTCACTGACTACGCTGCGGCCTTGCCTTGGTACGAGCAGTTCTTTGGCGGGCCGCCCTCGTTCCTGCCCAACGACACCGAGGCGGTGTGGGAAGTGGCGGAGCACCGGTACATCTATATCGTGCAGGAGCCCGAACGGGCGGGGAACGCTCTGGTGTTGTCGTTCGTCGACGACCTCGAGGACCGGATCGCCAAGATCGCCCGTCGGGGGATCCAGCCTGCTAACCGCGAAACGTACGACACTGGCGCGACCAAGGTGATCTACCGGGATGTCGAAGGCAATGAGATTAGCTTCGGTGGCCGCCTGCGCTGACACCAGACCCAGTCCAGACCTGATTAGCCGCATAACATCCTGACGGCCAGGACACGTAACCCGAGCTGCGAGCTGCCCTGCGATCCGCCCCAGCGGCAAAGCCTGCTGCCTGATGGAATGCCCCGGGTCAGGAACCTGCCACGGCACGCAGGCGCACGCTCCTGGCCTGGTTAGCGCCCGCTAGGGAACGACTCCAGCCCGAGCCCGCTCCATCGATGGCCGGCTGCTCAGCGCGGCACCGAGGCCAGTAATGCTCGTGCCGTGCGCGTAGTCCATGCGCGTAGCCACGCGTCAGGAACCGCTCATAACCGCGGCTGGCGCTCTGCGGGGACGATGCGCGCGAACTGGCTGGGCGACACCATGGCGATGTGACCGCTGGCCAGCCACCTGACAATGTAGGGCGGCGAGCCGTCCTCGTGGGGCACGTCGATGATGAGAGCCGATCTGGCCGGGTCGCCCTCGACAATCACCCTGTCGCCGACGGCTGCGTACATGTGACTCACCTCCTCGTTTTCCTCGAAACACTGCCCGGCCCACCGTCGCGGTGCAGCCGGCGTACGGCCTGCCACGCTGGGACCTAGGCCATGTTGGTGGCTGACTTATGGGCCGACACGGATGCGGCCTTGCGGACATCGCCCGGGACCTGGCCGAGCGGCACGACAAAGGCTCCCGCCTGGAAAAGGATCTCAGGCGGGAGCCGGACCTGGCCGGGCGCCGGTCGTCATGGTCTGCCGGGCGCACTGGCAGACCATGACGGCCTCGCTGCCTTGGGCAGGGTCTTGAAACTCGGAGTTGGCGGTGGTCGGGTACACGATCTTCGGAGCTGACACCTGGCTGGTGACCTGGTTGCGGGCGTAGGCGTGCTCCCGGGTGAGCGGCACGCGGGCGACAATGAGCACGGCGACCAGCAGTCCTGCTCGCTGGCAGTGAGACACCAGGAGCCGAATCCGCCTCTCAGTCTTCTCTCCAGGGCGAAGCCACGAACTGAATGCCCCTGCACCGCCGGGTCAGGTGCGAAGGCCCTGGCTTTCCGGGACGTTGGTCTGCTCCGGCAAGTGGTCGGCGGCGATAACCTGCCCACAACTGGTGAGCTGCGGGCCACGACGGAGTGGCGTGCGCACGCAAAACACGGAGGGTGCAATGGCAGTGATCAGGCACGAGACTTACCGGGACCCGCTCGAGCGGCTGATGTCTCTGGCGGCCAGCGGCACCCGCGCGCCGCTCGGTATGCCCATGGACGTGTATCGCTCCGAGGACGGCAACTATCACATCGAGGCGGATCTGCCTGGTGTGGACGCGGGCAGCGTGGAGGTGACCGTGGAGCACGGCACACTGACCATCAGCGCAGAGCGCACGCCCCACTATGCAAGCGCCAGCGTCCTGTCCGCCGAGCGGCCGCAAGGCTCATTTGCCCGGCAGCTAACGCTTGGCGAGGGCGTGGACTCCGACCACCTCACAGCCGACTATGCCGATGGCGTCCTGCATGTGCTGATTCCCGCTTCGCCCAAGGTGCAGCCCAGGCGGATCGAGGTCACCCACGGGCAGCCCGGCCACGTCGTTCCCGACAAAGTCGGCGCAAAGAGCACTGCGTCGAAGAGCACGTGACAGGCAGCGGCGGATCGGTGTAAACCATCCGACATGGTAGGGCGCTTGTCCCGGCCGGATAAGCGGCAGGCCAAGTCTGGTCTGCCGACGCGCTTTCGCCGTACGGACGACGGCCGTAGCGGGCCACGACGCGAGAGTGCTGCAGGCGCCAGCATCCGGATGTCTCTGCTATCGGAAGCACGTCCAAGCCAGGAAGAAGGCCCGATGTCCGCCCCGTCGATCGCATCCTCCGCCCACGATGATGACCCGGTCGGCGTGCATTATCCGAATACCGCACGGATCTGGAACTACCAGCTTGGCGGCAAGGACAACTTCGCCATCGACCGCCAGGCATCCGATGCGGCCAACGCAATGGTCCGCGAACTCGGCGTGCCGGACGGCGTCTGAGGTCGGGTACGCACCGCTGATAGCGAAGGTACTCGTCGGGGTCG
>JASHSZ010000719.1 GCA_030040815.1 Streptosporangiaceae bacterium | reverse complement strand
TGCTGTCGTGTTTCGACCCAGTTCGCCGCGAGGTCGGCAGGCTGACGCTGGAACGGCTGGTCCTTGACGGGCGGATCCACCCGCAGCGCATCGAGGAGGCCTACGAGCGCAGCAAGGCGGACATCGAAGCCCTGTGCGTGCGCGCAGGCGAAGACGCGCTGATCGACGTCGGCATCACTGACATGCACCCCGAGCTGACGAACCTGCTCGGCCGGCTGCGGTACCGGACCTCGTACGGCCAGAACGTACTCAAGCACCTCATCGAGTCCGCGCATATCGCCGGAATGATGGCCAGCGAGCTGGGCATGGATTCTGTCCTGCTGAAGCGCGGCACGCTGCTGCACGACATCGGCAAGGCGCTCACCCACGAGGTGCAGGGCAGCCACGCTCTCATCGGCGCCGAGATCGCCCGCAAGTACGGCGAGTCGGAGGATGTCGTGCACGCCATCGAAGCGCACCACAACGAGGTCGAGGTGCGCACGGTCGAGGCCGTGCTCACGCAGTCCGCGGACGCCATCAGCGGCAGCAGGCCCGGCGCCCGGCGCGAGTCGCTCGAGGCCTACGTGCGTCGTCTGGAGCGGCTGGAAGCGATCGCCAGCGCGCAGGAAGGCGTCGAGAAGGTGTTCGCGATGCAGGCTGGCCGGGAGATCCGGGTGATGGTCAAGCCGGTCGACGTCGACGACATCCAGGCCCAGGTCATCGCCCGAGACGTGGCCAAGCGCATCGAGGACGAGCTGACCTACCCCGGCCAGATCCGCGTCACCGTGATCCGGGAGTCGCGCGCGATCGAGTTCGCTCGCTAGGCGAGGCAGTCGCCTGTCCTGGGCACCGACATCCACGGCGCGATCGAGTGCAGACCGCTCGCAACGCCGTCGCTAACTTTGTCGGGAACTCGCTCGGGCAGGGCTGTCAGCGGTGGCTTGTCGCCAGTTGGCGCTGTCAGGTTTCGCGAGCGTGTGGCGAAGTCGGCCCATCCGCCAGCTCGGACGCTTTCGTTGAAGGCCGCTACGTGTCGAGCTGCGTGCTCCCTGATCGGTTCGCCGCTCATCTCGGCTCCCGTATGCGTAGTCAGACGTAGGTCCTCCGGAATTGGCACAATGCAGCGCATCAACGGCGCGGTGGGATCGCTTCGAGGACCTGGCCTAGGTCTGGTCCGACAGCTAACACCGATGTCGATGACCTGCTGAGTGATGACACCTGCCCACGCGCTCAGCTGGCCCAGGTCGGGTCCGCGGAGCCAGCGTTCGTTATGAGGGAACGAGGAGCTTGCCCGTTGCCCCGTCTGCGCAACCGCGGCCGGAGCCCTGCTACGCGCCGGGGGAACTGATGGCGACCTTCGGGACGCCCGGAGGCTCGAAGCCGAGGATCTGACCGTAGAAGGACAACTCCGCCTCGAACGCGGTCGCGATCGTCTCTGCCTTGCGGAAGCCGTGCGACTCCCCCTCGAACGGGAGGTAGGCGTACCGGATTCCGTGCGCGGCGAGGTCGGCCGCGATGCTCTCTGCCTGCGCGGGCGGCACTATGGGGTCGTCGAGCCCCTGTAGCAGCAGGATCGGGCAGGTCTCGCGGGTGATGTGGCCGACCGGTGCACGGTCGTCGTACCGGGTCTCATAGCCCGGCAGCGGGCCGATGAGGCCGTCGAGGTAGCGCGACTCGAAGTCATGCGTGGTCGCAACGAAGCTGCGCAGCTCGGCAACCCCGAAATACGACGCAGCCGCGCTGAACACCCGACCGCGCCCGGTGCCCGTCGTCACGGCGGCCAGGGCCGTCCAGCCGCCGGCCGATCCGCCTCGGATGGCGAGCCGGGCCGGATCCGCGTTGGCCGACTCCGCCACCCAACGCGCGGCAGCGATGGCGTCGTGCACGTCAACCACGCCCCACTCACGGCGCAGCCGCTCCCGGTACAACCGGCCGTAGCCGCTGGAGCCGCCGTAGTTCACATCGATGATGCCGACGCCGCGGCTGGTGAAGTAGGCCTTCGCAAGATCGACGACGGGGGTGGACCGGCCAGTCGGCCCGCCGTGCACCCAGACCACGTACGGCGGGCGCTCGCCTGCGGGGCCAGTCACCTCCGGGTTGGTCGGCGGGTACAACAGCGCGTGCACAACCTGCCCGTACGGGCCCTCGAAGTCCACCTGCTCTGGTACCGGAAGGTATGCCTCGGGGAGCGCGCCCAGCTCGCGCTGCAGCACCTGGATCCGCGCCGTGGCCGCGTCGATCCTGACCACAGCCGACCGGGTCGTCGGCCCGCCGGCCACCGCGACGATCGAGTCGCCGTCGGCGGCCACCGTCGCGATGCCGGTGGGCGCGAACTCCGCAAACGGCGTGTCCAGTTCCTTCAGCTCGAACGACTCGGGATCCAGGATGCCGAGGCCCGCCGACCCAGCGCCGTGGGTGACCGCCAGCCTGCCATCGCCCAGCAGTGCGAATGGCCGGGCGCCCAGCCGCCAGAGCGGTCCGGCGAACTCCTCCTCCGCTGGGTACAGCGCCAGCGGCGGCTCGCCGGTCAGGCTCAACTGGTAGATGTTCCACCAGCCGGGCCAGTCCGTCGCCACGTAGAGGCTGGTGTTGTCCCGCCACAGCGGGGCCAGTACCGACTCACGCGGGCCGCCCATGAGCAGCCGGGCCTTGCCGGGCACCCCCTTTTCTACCGGGGCGACGCGCAGCTCGGTGCCGTCCCACGGCATGTGCGGGTGGTTCCAGGTGATCCAGGCCAGCCAGCTGCCGTCTGGCGACGGGGTGGGATAGGCGAAGAAGTCGGCGCCGGTCACCAGGATCCGGATGGCTTCCGGCCGGTCGGCCGCCGAGCCGTCCAATGGGACTGCGACGATGGCCCGGCTGACCTTGCCGCTCTCGTGCCGCTCCTGGACGCACCAGACCTCCGTCCGGTCCGGCGACAGCGTGAAGTCGGCATAGCGCAACGCACCCGCTTGCAGCGGTCCCGAGCCGTCGACAGCCGCCACCTGGGCCGGATCGGGGGTCAGTGGCCTTGGCGCCTCGGCTGCAGCGGCGGCCGCGGGAGTTAGGTACATCCGCTGGTCGGCGAAGTCGACGAAAACCAGCACATGGCCGCGCTGTCCGCGCGACCCGGCCAGCGCGGACCTGGGAACAGGCAGGTACGACTGGCCGCCGTACTCGTGGACTCTGCTCCTCGCGTTCCACGGCGATCCAAGCAGCATGGTCGGCTTGCCGCCAGAGCTGTGCATGACCGTTATGCGGCCGCCCTCGTTAGGCAGGACCTGCTGCCACCAGACGTTGCTGCCCACAACGGTGGGGAACACGCCGGAAGCCTGCGCCCCGGCTATCTCCGCAGCAGTGATGGGAGACGGCCATGCCCCGAAGGGCACGGCGGGAAGCGCGGGCCCCAGGCGCGTCTGGTCGGCTGCTGTGGCGCCCGTCGTCACGATCCGGTCGTCGGCTTCGTTCCCGCTCGCTGTCATACGCATATCGTGCCCTACCAGACGCCCGCCGCTGCAGCGATCCAGGACACTGGCACAAGACACCGTGCCGGACATCCGGCCGGCACGGTGTCAGCCGGACGGCCAGCGCGGTCGGCTCGCTCCCGGCAGGCATCTACCCTTATCTGCATGGTCGGCGCCAGCGCTCGACGGAGCTTCGAGATCCGCACCTACGGGTGCCAGATGAACATGCACGACTCGGAGCGGCTGGCCGGCCTGCTGGAGGCGGCTGGCTACCAGCGCGCGGCAGCAGGAACGGACCCG
>JASHSZ010000718.1 GCA_030040815.1 Streptosporangiaceae bacterium | reverse complement strand
AGCGCGCAGAGCGTCGCCGCCGGAATCGACGCGGCCGAGCGCCGGATACGCGCCGCGGTGCCGATCGCGGAGCTGATCTTCCTGGAACCGGACCTCTATCGGTCGGACCGAGACGACTCCGAGGACCCGGCCATCACGGCCGTCCGGGCGGCGCGGGGCGCCGCGCAGGATCGCCGCGCGGGCCGCAAGCATCGCGGCTAGCCCACGCCACCGCTCCGTAGCGCCCACAGTCCGCCCTTCTGACGGCCATCGGATCGCTCGGCCGGGCGATCACGGCGGTTGGCGAGCCAGCGTTACCGCTCCAGCCCAATCGCGACCGATCGGTGCGGCAATGGCGACCACTCCAGCCCGATGGCGACCAATCAGTGGGCACAAAAGTGACATAAGACTGCTATTTTTGGCGCGAGTGGTCGCCATTGGTGATTAGCGGTCGCTATCGCTCCCGGATGGGGCCTTGAGCCGCCCGCAGCCGCGCAGCGCTGCCTGGTCGCCGTCACACGCGGCGCTGACGTGCAAGTCTGGTTTGAGCGCCACCGCCGCGGCTTCAGCGGCTTGAGCGGCGTCGAGCGCAGCCGGCCTGCGAGCCGGGCTTGCCGGCGATGAACAGCAGCGAGTCGGCGACAGTCACAGTGATCGGGCCGAATCCGAGGGTCTGCAGCCGGACGAGCAGCGCCGCGGGCTCCATCGGGTTGTAGGTGTCGCCAGCGTGGAAGTGGTGCAGGTCGTCGCTGGCCAGGCTGTCCGAGCCGATGAAGACCCCGCCAGGGCGCAGCACCCGGAAGGCCTCGGCCAGGATGGCGTTCTGGAGCGCCGCGGTCTGGACGTGGTGCAGCATCGTGAAGCAGCCGACCGAGTCGAATGACTCCGCGGGATACCCCAGATCTGTCGCGCTGCCGGTGACGACCTCGACGTTCGTGCCGGCGTGCCGATCGGCCAGCAGCCGCGCCGCGTCCGGGTCGATCTCGACGGCGGTGAGTGTGGAGACCTTGGCTGCGAGCCAGCCGGTGGCCGCCCCCGGGCCGGGCCCGATCTCAAGCATCGTCTCGCCGAGATCGATGTCGCGGGTCAGCACCGGCAGGATGTCACCCTGGATGTGGTCGGCCCATTCGGGGCTCGGGCAGAGCTTGGCGTGGTTGGAATTCATGGTCAGCACGCTAGAAAAGCCGCGGAGGAGCGCCAATGGCGTAGGCTGCCAAGCTGTGTCGCAGGACGGACAGTCATCCTGGCCGGACCAGTACTGCGCGGCGGACGACGTCACCAGCACCGCCGCTGTCATCGTCGCGACGTTCCCGATGCCCGCCGGGCTGGTCTTCGACTGGCATACCCATCCCGACCACCAGCTCGCGTGGGCGGCCAGCGGCATCCTGACAGTGCGCACCGACTCTTCGACCTGGGTGCTCCCGCCGACGCGCGCGCTGTGGATCCCCGCCGGCTTGCGGCACGAGACGCTGGCGGCGGGCGTCGCGACCATGCGCTCGGCGTACGCGCGCCCGGACCGCTGCCCGATCACCTGGACGGCAGCCACGCCGGTCGCGGCTACGCCGCTGCTCGCCGAGCTCATCGACTACCTGGGCGATCAGGGCCTCGATGCGACCCGCCGGGCGAACGCCGAGGCGGTGCTCGTCGACGTGCTGGAACCCGTCGCGATGACCACCGTGCAAGTGCGCACGCCAGACGACGACCGAGCCCGGCAGGTCGCCGAAGGCCTGTCGGTCAATCCGGCCGACGACCGGACACTCGCTGAATGGGGTCATGACGTCGGTGCCAGCGAGCGCACGCTCGCCCGGGCGTTCCTGGCCGGAACGGGCGTCAGCTTCGGCCGGTGGCGCACGCTGCTGCGCGTGCAGATGGCGCTGCACGCGCTCGCCGACGGCGAGCCCGTCGGCACCGTGGCAAGGCGCGTCGGCTACGAGTCCGACAGCGCATTTGTGCAGGCCTTCCGCCGTGAAACGGGAGTAACGCCAGCCGCATACTTCCGCAGTTCTGCGCAGGGCTGAGGCCGAGCGCGCCAGCCCGGGGCGCGAGGCCGCGACGAGGTGGCGGTCAGGCGGCGATCAGGGCGATTCCGACGGCCGCGAGCAGCAGCCCGGCCTGCTGCGTCCGTCGCATCCGCTCCCGGAGCGCCAGCCGGGCGAGCAGCACCGTTACCCCTGGATAGAGCGACGTGAGCACAACCGCGGGGCCGAGCAGGCCAGCCCGGGTCGCGAGCACGTAGCTGATGTTGGCCGCGGCGTCGAGCGCTCCGGCGCCGACCACGGCAGCGAACAGCGGCCAGCCGGCCTGCCAGCTGACCGGCCGGGTGCGCATGACCAGGGCCGCCACTACGTAGATGACGAGGCCCGCGCAGCGAGCCGCGAGCGCCGGCCAGAAGGCGCCGGTCTCACCGCCGTTCCGGATGAACAGGAAGAACAAGCCGAACGCTGCCCCGCTCGCCAAGCCCATTCCCACGCCGCGCAGTCGAGCCGGCCAGGCTGCGCCGGAACGCGGCGGTCGGTCGGCCACCGCCTCCGCGACCTCGGACTGGCGTGCACCAGAGCTCACCAGGACCGTGGCGGCGAGGCAGAGCAGCGCACCGACGTAGACCGCAGCTGTCAGACGCTCCCCTTCCGCGACGGCCACGCCCACCGGAAGCAACGTCGACGCGAGCGCCGACACGGGCGAGACGACGCTCATCGGCCCGGCCGCGAGGCCGGCGTAGAAGAGCATCAACCCGACGCCGCCGATCGCTCCGGCCGCGAGTCCCCACTCGAT